>CAXTTW010000016.1:0-15281 GCA_964247255.1 uncultured Acidobacteriaceae bacterium | reverse complement strand
GCGCGCCGCCGACGCTGTCCACCCGGACGAGCGCTTTCCGTAGCGCCGCTTTCCGGAAAAGGGCCCTTCTCGGCGAAGCCTCGGCAGGGTCGTCCTGAGCGAAGCGAAGGACCTGCTCCTCTTGGGCTCAGGCGAAAAGCAGGTCCTTCGTCGCTGCGCTTCTCAGGACGACCCGGGGGAGGGACGAGCGCCGTCCGAGGAACAGGCATTCCTTCACCCCTCAACCTTCACCCTCTACCCTTCACCCTCGCCTGAAACTAACCTCGCCCCCCGCGAATCTTCTCCCTATGCCCAAAGTGACGCTCTACTCGCAGCCCGGTTGCGCCCCCTGCTTCGCCGCCCGCTTGTTTCTCCAGAGCCGCAACGTCGCGTTCGAGTACCGGGACGTTCAGGCCGACCCGCAGGCTTTTCGCGAGCTGATGGACCTGGGCAGCCGGTCGACCCCGACCCTGCGCGTGGGCGAGGAGACCATGATCGGCTTCGACCCGGTGCGGCTCGAAGCCATGCTCGCCGCCGTAGCGCGGTAGCCGGGTGATTTCGCGCGCCGCGACCTCGTGGCTGCTTCTGCTGGCCCTCGGGCTGTTCGCGGCCTGCGCCTTCGACTTCGCTGTGTTTGTGTGGCGGCAGCGCCATGGCGACATCCTGTCCTTCACCAACGTAAAACAGTCCATCGCGGTGCCGGATGCCCACGGCGGCTACCACTACGAGTACTTCGGCAACACCGACATCTCCTGTGTGCAGGCGCTGCTACCGCATGCGGGCCTCGCGCCCTGCTGGTGGGTCCAGGTCCATCACGACGACTGGCGCTGAAGGCCGCCCCGATCTTCGCAAAGCCCGTCTTCGCCAGGCCCACTCCACGAGGGCCGCCGCCGCAGTGAGCCCGTACAGGATCGAGTTCATCTGGAACTGCTTGGGCCCCGCGCCGGTCGCGAGCTCGGACGTACAAAGGTAAAACAGCGCGCATAGGTAGGTGAGCAGCGTAAGGCTGGGCACCAACACCAGGAACGGCACCAGCCAGGCCCCGTACCACGGGTAGCGCGGGGAAAACAACAGGTTTACTGTGAACGCGATGGCCGCGCACGGGACAACGAAGTTAGCCGCCGGGGGCAGGTGGAACAGGCGCGTCTGCCCCAGTTCCCGCTCGTCGAGGTCAGGGTTCGCGCACGTGCGCCAGCACCAATAGGCAAGGCCCGCGAAAACCAGCCCCGCGCAGCCGATGTAGACCGGAACGCCGACCCAGCGCAGCCCCGGTACGGTGTGCGCGAGGTTAAGCAGGTAGAAGCGCTCGCCGGAGTCGATCCCCTCTTCCTTTGCGTACCCGCCCAGGAAGCCGAACACGCGCCACCCCACGCCCGCGTACGCGCCATAGCCGACCGCAGCCATCGCGGCGACGACCACGGGCATGCGCCAGTCGCCGCGCCGCCACAGGGCAGGGAACAACACCAGCGGGTACAACTTGAGCATCGTGGCCGCGCCCAGGAAGAGCCCGGTCAGCCCAGGACGGCGGTCAAAACGGGCCACGAGCGCGAGCCCGATGAACGCCATGGACGCCGAGTCGAGATGACCGGCAATCCCAAACTCCCAGGCCAGCAGAGGGCACAGGCAGTAAAGCGCCGCCTGCTCGGGCGGACGGCCCATCCGGGCCAGCAGGCGATAAAGGCCCAGCAGCGTGAGCCCCTCGAACAGGATCATCGCCAGCTTCATCGCGGCCATCGCAGGCACGAGCCACGTCACGAGATAGAACAAGACCTGCGCGCCGGGCGGGTAGATCGTCACCGCCCAGTCCCGGCGGTTGATGTTGTCGTAAATATCCTGGTTCGGCTCGCGCAGGAACGCGAGCGCCGGGTCCGCCGGGACATAGCGATAGGGCGAGATGCCCGCGTGCTGCACAATGCCGTCCCAGACATAGCGGTAGATGTCGGTCGAAAGAAACGGTTCGGCGAACAGCGTACAGAACCGGCAAAGGATGCCGCCGGCCAGCGCAATAGGCCAGGTCCAACGATTGCGCGGCTGGGTCAGCAGCACAGCCGCGAACAGGACGAATAGCGCCGCCTCCCAGGCCGCCACCGCCGCGAAGCCCAGCACGCGGTCGTCCGCCTCGCGCACCAGCTGCCGGATCATCCCCACCAAACAGGCGGCGAGCAGGCTTAGCAGGAGGTTGGTCCGGAGCGGGCCCCGCTTGCAAACCCGGCTCAAACTCCGGCCGGCGCTTTCTCGCATAGCGCGTACTGGTACCGCTCGTCGGTCCAGCGCTGGAGGTTTGTCCAGGGCTGCGCGGCCAGGAGGCCGTCGAGCTCGGCGCAGGTCAAAACACTGTCGGCGACGTGGAGCCTGCCGCCCGGCGCGCGCGGGCTGGCGACCCGGTCCAACAGGCGCATGCAGGCCAGGGGAATCTTGGTGCGCCAGCCTTTCAGGGGTTCGGCGATAAGCAGCGCCCCGCCCGGTTTCAGCGCCTTGTACATGCTGTCGAGCGCGCCCGCCCGGTCCGGCAGAATCAGCAGCAGGCGGGAGGACAGAATAAAGTCCGCCTGCTCGCGGAAATCGCCCAGGCGCATGGCATTGCCGATCAGGAAATCGCAGTTACCGAGATTGCAGTTGGCCGTGCGCCTGCGGGCGCGTTCAAGCAGGGGGGAGGAGCGGTCAAGCCCGATGATGCGCCAGTGGGGAAACATCCGGGCCAGCTCGGAGGAGTAGAAACCGGGCCCGCAGCCCAGCTCCAGGAACAGCGGTTGCGCTCCGGTTGACCGGCGACATCGCATTAGCTTGGCGATCGCGGCGGTGTGGTCGGTAAAGAAGCGCTCGCGCCACAACGCGTACAGCCAGCCCCAGCGATGGAAAAAACCATCGCTCGAGTCCGCCGCGCCGTCCAGCCCTGCCAGGTTCGTGCCCATGCTCTCCCTAGATGCAACAGAAACAAGCGCCCGGTCTTACAGGTCCGCATACCAATCGTAGCCCAGCTTGGTCCAGTAATCGTCGGGCCTGGTGTCGCCGTAAACAATCAGCCCGATGCATTTGATTTGTTTATAGCCGTATTTGGTAGGCATGTGCAGGCGCAGGGGCGCGCCGTGGATCGGCGTGAGCGGCGCGCCCATCATCTCGGTCACCAGCAGCGCCTGCGGGTGGCGGAGCGCGGCCAGCTCGTAGCCGGTGTAGTAATCGCCATCCGGAGTTTCCATGTAGACGTAGCGCGGCTCCCGGCCATGGACGAGCGCGGGCGGGTAGCAGTCCAGGAAGTCAGCCACCCTCACTCCAGCCCAGTGCACTACCTGGCTCCAACCCTCGATGCACTTAAACTCGGTGACCAGCTCGTGCCGGGGCAGCGCCTCGATGTCGCCCAGGGTGAGTAGAAGTCCCGGCGTCCCCGGGGCAAGGGTCGAGTCGCTTTCCCCTGCTTCTTCCCGGCCGCGCGGCTTGCGGCCGGTGCGGTTGTCGTCCTCGCCGCTGTCATCCTCGGCCTGCTCGTCCTGGTCCATGTTCTGTCCCAGAGCTATCCCCGGAGCCACCCTGGTGTCGTGGTTCGCGCTTTGGTCCATGGTGGCACCGGCGTAGCGGTACTCCCAGGCGGTCACGTCCCCTGTGTACCGGGGGTGCCGCTCGGCGTCGCGCGCGCCCACCAGCTGTAGCCGCCAGCTCTCCGGCACCAGCATCCGCTTGAGGCCGTACAGCCCGTTGACCCGCAGGGTTTCCGCCCGGCTCAGCGGATAGATGGGGGCCAGGGGGCGAAGCGCCAGCGCGGCCCGGCTCAGCTTCGCGTCCAGGTCGAAGGCCGCGCGCAGAGGTTTGGGCTGCATTTGGCTCTTTGGTCCCCGCTCCAGCAGCGCGTACACGCCGAAACCGGCCGCGGCTCCGGCGGCCGTGCCCAGAAAGGCCCTCCGGGTGCGCCGCCTCGACTCCGCAAGCACCGCCGCGTCGGCTTCCTCCGCGCCCGGCATGGGTTCGGTCAGCACGTCATCGGCGTGCTCAGGGTCCTCCGGCCGCCGCTCGCCCGCGTGCACCTCGGGCGGCTCTGCCTCGGGCTTCGCGCTCGCCGGCCGTTTGTCGTCGCTCATCGCGCGCGCCTCCGTTCCGCTCCGAGCGAGGCAGCCTCGGCCCGCTGCACCTCGTGCCCACTCACCATGGAGCGGAAGTTGTTCCACCCGGCCATGGCCACCTGCCACACGTGGAGGGCGAAGAAGCCCAGCAACGCCATCGTGAGCCAGAAATGGAGCCAACGCGCCGTCTCGTACCCGCCCATCAGGCTCGTGAGCCAGTGCAGCTCGGTGGGCTTCCAGATCGCCGCGCCGGTCAGGAGCATGCCCGCGCCCATCAGCACCACCGAAGAGTAGGCGATGCGCTGCGCCCCGTTGTATTTGGTCTGCGGCGGCAGGCCTTTGCGCAGGTGCAGGTCTACGAGCGTGACCTGGAGGGCGTCCCGCAGGCTGCGGCGCTGGGGCACCATGAAGCGCCACTCGCCCGAGAGCCACATGTACAGCACGTAGAACAGCCCGTTGAGGCCGAAGACCCACATGAAGAAGAAGTGGTAGCCGAGCCCCTGGGTCACGTGGTACGGCACGTGCAGCAGGTTATAGAACCAGTCCGGGAAGAAGCGCACGAGCGTGAAGCGGCCGATGCCGACCCGGTACACCCGGTGCGCGTGCAGGTAGGCGTTGTCGGAGTCGTTCCAGTAGATGAGCAGTCCGCTCCAGATCATGACGAACAGCACGGGGAAGTTGACCCAGTGCATCCAGCGGATGGCGAGCAGGTGCTTCGTCTCGATCCGAATCGTCGGGGCTGTGCGGGTGTGTTCGGCCATGCCTGCCTCATCTGCTTGGACTCCGGAAGCGGGGCTCCGTCGCTTGCGTGATGAGGGTACAGCAGCGAACATGCGCTTGGGCGCGGAGTCTCAGACCAGCGCGGGCTCCGCGAGCCGCGGCTCAAAGAACCGCTCCACCGCTTCGGCGATCGCGGGCCCGGTTTTTGCCTCGAAGATGGCCTTACGCAGCCCGGCCCCGCCCGGCACCCCGTGGGTGAACCAGGAGGCGAACTGCTTCATCTTGCCTTGCGCCTCTTTGTGCGGCCCATCTTCGCTCTCGCCCAGAAGCATGCCGAAGTACGTCCGGATCAGCCGGTAGCGGTCTTCCTCGGTAGGCAGGTCGTAGCGGCCGGTCGCGGTGTACTGCGCGATCTGGCGAAAGATCCACGGGTTCGCCGGGGCGGCGCGGCCGATCATCACTGCGTCGCAGCCGGTCTGGTCCACCATCGCGGCCGCGTCCTCGGGGGTGCGGATGTCGCCGTTGCCGATCACCGGAATGCGCACCGCGTCCTTGACCGCCCGGATCCACGCCCACTCCGCCTGGCCGGAGTAGCCAGCTTCGCGGGTCCGCGCGTGCAGCGCTACCGCGTCGAGCCCGGAACGCTCGGCCAGCTTCGCCAACTCCACGCAGACGATGTTCTGGTGGTTCCAGCCCATCCGGAACTTGACGGTGAAGGGAATCCGCACCGCCGCGCGCACCTCGTCGAAGATGCGCCCGATCAGCGGCAAGTCCCGCAGAAGACCCGAACCGCCGTTGCAGGCCACCACGCGCTTGGCCGGGCAGCCCAGGTTCAAGTCCACCGTGTCGAAGCCGGTGTCCTCGACGATCCGTGCCGCCTCGGCCAGCGTCTCCGGGTTGGACCCGAAAATCTGCGCCGCGATCGGGTGCTCGTCGTCGTAAAAGGTCAGGTAGCGCTTGCGCTTGGATTCGCGCATGCGCGTGAGCCCGTCTGCGGAGGTGAACTCGGTCATCAGGAGCCCGCAGCCGGACTGCCGGTTGGTGACCGCCTGCTCGACGTTGCCGCTCGCATAGGGGGTAAATAGGCTGCTGTTGCGGATGAACCGCCGGAAAACCGTGTCGGTGACGCCCGCCATCGGGGCGAGCACGGTAGCGGGCGCGACCTCGACGGGCCCGATCTGAAAGGACGCCGGGACGCGCGCCTGCGTGGGCATTGCGTATGCGACCGGATTGTCCCACGCCTTGTTCATCTTGTCCTTGACATAAAACGGCCCCTCGCGCAAAGGCGAGAGGCCGTTCCCTTGCTGCCGGCGGCTTACTTGGCCGCTGGTGCTTCCTTCTGCGCGAACTTGCGCCGAAACCGCTCGATGCGGCCAGCCGTGTCAACCATCTTCTGCTTGCCCGTGAAGAACGGATGGCAGGCCGAGCAGATTTCCACGTTGATGTCGCCCTTGTGCGTCGACCGCGTCTGAAACGTCGTGCCGCAGGCACACTTCACGTTGATGGTGTCGTACTTCGGATGAATCCCCTGCTTCGCCATGGTGGTCCCAAAACCTTTCGCTGCAATCCCGTTAGAATAGCGCGGCCTGCCCCGGACGGCAAACGGGAACCGCGCGGGTTGCCTTAGAAGTAGATTGGCGAAAGCTGGGAAAGTCGCAGCGGTTTCTCGGCATGGTGTAGAAGTTTAGCTTCCATGGCGGCAGCAACTGCGGTACTCTTCAAGTGGAACCCGACCGCCGTTACACGGCCGGGTTCCGGTGAAGCTCGACTCCCCTTATGTGTGAAGCAAGGCGAGAAGAGCGGCGATCCAGCGCAGGCTGAGCTGGGCCGCAAAGTCGATCCTGATGCGAAGTCGCATGGGATCTTCCTCCTTATCGTTGAAGTGAGGCCCCGGTTTTCGCCCGGGGCCTGTTGCTTTTCAGGGCAACTTCGGTTCCCGAGATCGGGTTGCGTCTGCAATCCCCGTGAGCGGCACTTGTACGGACAACGATGAGCGCTCCAGCGAATGTAGCAGTCAGGCAATCGTTTTGAAGCAGCCCGAGGGCATAGGCTCAACCCGAAGGTAACCGCTCGCGGAAACGAAACAGCCGCAGCCCGGCGCGCGATACTGGAACAGTGACCACCCCCTCCACCTGCCTGCTGTGCGACGGAATGGGCATGCGCATCCCCGAAGGGACCCGGCGCGCCGAACCGTGTGAGTGCCAGCACGAGCGCCGCCTATTTACCCTGCTCACGCGCGCGCAGATCCCCGTCCGCTACGCCGGCTGCACGCTTGAAAGCTACAAGCCCGCGCCTGAGCTGTTCCTGGCCCTCAACACCGCCCGGCGCTTCGTCGAGGTGTATCCCGGCGAGCGCGACGGCACCGGCCTGCTCTTCACCGGCTCGGTCGGCGTCGGCAAGACCCATCTCGCCACGGCGATCACGCAAAAGCTCATCCTGGAGAAGGGGGTCCCCGCGCTGTTCTGCGACTACCGCGAGCTGCTCAAGAGCATCACCCACTCCTACAACGCGCACGTGCAGACCACCGAGCTCGAAGTGCTCGCGCCGGTCTTCGACGCCGAAGTGCTGGTGCTGGACGAGCTGGGTGCGGCCAAGCCGACCGAGTGGGTGTGGGAAACCGTCGCGCACATCCTCAACTCCCGCTACAACAACAAGCGCACCACCATCATCACGACCAACTACCCCAACCTGCCGCCCGGGGCCGCCCCGCCCAGCGAGGCCGGACGAGCCGTGCGCGAGGAAACCCTGGGCGACCGCATCGGGGAGCGCATGCGCTCACGGCTCCAGGAGATGTGCGTGCCCGTGGAGATGCGCGGCCCGGACTACCGGCAAGGCCCCAAGCGCGCCCGCTTCGGCTGACGTAGCATGAAAGCCATGGCGCAGGAAGTTCCATACCGGCCCACCCCGGTGCTCTACACCGGCGGCGGCGCGCTTGCCCCACCCGAGCCGCGCAACTGGCAGCCGTTTGCGTTTGCGGGGGCCGCGGTGCTGCTCCTGCTTGCGGCTCTTTTGCTGCTGGGCCGCCACGGCAAGCAAACTGCGAACCCCGGCGGCGCGAATCTTGCACCGCCCGCGGCCTACGCCGCCTCGCTGCCGCTGTCGCAAATCCAGATGAGCGACTCCACCAACCTGTCCGGCGGCAAGGAAACCTACCTAGACGGCATCGTCACCAACACCGGCAAGCAAACTGTCCGCGCCATCACCGTCCAGGTCGGCTTCCGGGACGACACCGGCATGCTCGCTTCCAAGGAGACGCTCCCGCTCAATCTGATCCACTTTCGCGAGCCCTATGTGGACACCCAACCCGTCCGTGCCGCGCCCATTAAACCGGGCGAGGCCCGCGAGTTCCGGCTGATTTTCGATGCTGTCCCGGCCTCCTGGAACGGGGCCTACCCCGAGGTCCGCGTCATCGCCGCCGACGCCCGCTAGCGCAAAGAAAGCTGCCGGCAGGTAAGACTTACTTGCCTTCTCTGGGCTGCTCCGTCTGGGGAGGTCTCACGATGCATCGAAACAGGCCAATCTGCGTGCTTTTTGAAAAAAGAGGACGGTCGCTGCATTTGGCCACCCAAATGCACCATCTCATTAAGTACGCAGAACAGTCGCGTTTCCCAGGAAGCGAGAAGACACAATGACGAACAAAATTTCAGCAGGGGCAAGCGCAGCTGTGCTGCTTGCCGCGTCGATGGCGCTGCCGGCCGCGATGCAAAACGCTTGGGCGCAGGATGCACCCGCGCAGACGCCGCCGAGCAACTCCGCCGCGCAGACCGCACCGCCCGCGAACGCAAACCCGTCGGATACAGGCACCTACGCCAGCGGCAAGCCGCTCCCTCCGCCTTCGAAGGAGGGCTTCTGGGGCCACTTGAACCCGCTCGCGCGCAAAAAGTGGGTGAACCGGCAGCTGGACCCCGTTAAGGGCCGGCTGAATGAGCTCGACCAGCTCCAGGCCAAGAACGCCAACGACATCCGCTCGCTCGATGAGCGCACCGGCGCGGGCATCAAGCAGGCGCAAACCTCCGCCGACCAGGCCAACCAGCTTGCCGGCACAGCGAACACCACCGCCGGCCAGGCCCAGCAGCTCGCCACAACCGCGAACACCCAAAACGGCCAGATCCAGACCACGGTGCAGGGCCTTGACCAGTACTCCAAGGTTTCTGACACGGAGCTGGTCTTCCGCCCCGGCCAGACCGCCCTGAACGCGAAGGCCAAGGAGGCGCTCGACCAGGTTGCCACGCAGCTCGCGAGCCAGAAGGGCTACCTCGTCGAGGTTTCCGGCTTCTCCAAGGCGCGCGGGCAGGCCGGCATCCAGAACTCCCAACGCATGTCGGACGCCGTGGTGCGCTACCTCGTCACCGAGCACCAGATTCCGGTCTACCGCATCCGGCAGATCGCGCTCGGCAATGCACCTGCGCCGGACGGAGGAGCCGCCCCGGCCGGCAACGCGGTTCGGGTCAGCGTAGTGCAAAACAGCTTAGCGGGAACAGGCGCACGGGGGCAATCTTCCGGGGCGGCCTCGTCGGCACCCACGGGCGGACCGACCCAGTAACCCGCGCCAGGCTCTCGGTCAACGAGAGAACCAAGGCAGATTGGCCCCTCCGTCAAATGAGGGGCCGTTTTTTGCACTTCGTGCCGCACTCGACGACTTCGCGGTGGAATGCGTGCCGGTCCGGCTATCGTGGCTCTTTCGTTGGTGTCGTTGAGCTTTCTGCCTCCAGGGAGAACATTCCGCGAAGCGGGCACCAGCCGCGCAGGCGGTTTCAGAGCCGTCGCGGTGCCAACGCGTGCAGGGCCAGAAGTGTTTCGAGCAGCGGCCGCAGCAGCTCCAGCTTGAGCGCGTTCGCTCCGTCCGACTTCGCCTCCGCTGGATTGTCGTGCACCTCCAGAAACACCCCATCCACCCCCGCCGCGACTGCCGCCCGCGCCAGCAGAGGAATGAACTCCGGCTGCCCGCCTGAAACCCCCTGCATGGCCGAGGGCATCTGGACCGAGTGCGTCCCGTCGAAGACCACCGGGGCCAGCCCGCGCAGGATGGCCAGCCCGCGCATGTCCACGACCAGGTTGCCGTAGCCGAAGGTGGTGCCGCGCTCGGTCAGGAAGACGCGCTCGTTGCCGGTGGAGCGCACTTTTTCGACCGCGTGGGCCATGTCCGCGGGCGCGACGAACTGGCCTTTTTTCACGTTGACCGCGCGCCCGGTTCTGCCCGCGGCGACCAGAAGGTCGGTTTGGCGGCACAGGAAAGCCGGAATTTGGAGTACATCCACGGCTTCCGCCGCGGCCTCGCAGTGCGACGGCTCGTGGACGTCGGTCAGCACCGGCAGCCTGGTCGTTTCGGCGATAGAGCGGAGGATGCGCGCGCCCTCCCGCAGGCCCGGGCCGCGAAAGCTGGTGACGGAGGTGCGGTTTGCCTTGTCGTAGGAGCTCTTGAAGATGTACGGGATCCGCAAGTCCGCGGCGACGCGGCCGATTTGCTCCGCCATGCCGCGCGCATGGGCCTCCGACTCGATCACACACGGGCCCGCGATGAGGAAGAGCTGCCCCGCGCCTATGCTTACCTGGCCGACTTCAAAGTCTGGGATCACAACCCGATTCAACCACAAAGCCAACGCCCGGCGGCCCGCCCGCCTCCTAAGGGGAAAGGAGATACACATGGCAGGACCAACGACCCCCCACACCGAATCGGGCCAGAACCAAGGCTTCGAGGCCAGCGACTTCGAAGGGCGCGCCTCGACGAAAACGCCCGCGCGCGGGGAAGACGCGCTCGAAGCGGGCAACGAAGGCGCGCAGACCGCGACCAATCGCGGTCCGGCGCACGCACCTTCGGCCCGCCACGGCTCGCACGCGATCGAGACCCTGAGCGAGGACGAGGCCGGCAGCCAGGAGCCGGTGAACGCCGGGGCCCAGGGCATGTCGAACCGTGCCCAAGGGCAGGAGAACCAGAGTTACGGCATTAAGACCGAGCACGCCCCGGATGTGCAGTCCGCCATCGACGAGCTGAGGAAGGAAGACAAGACCGGCTAGGCAGGCTGCTCTGTATCGATCGGGTATCCCGCAGCGGGTCACCCTGGGCGAAGCGAACGACCTGCTTTTCTCGGGGTCACGTAGAAAGCGGGTCCTTCGTCGCTTCGCTCCTCAGGATGACCCCTCTTTCAGACGGCTGAAAGCCGAGGATTGCACACCGAGGCTACCCGGCGGCCCGGCTTTCCAAAACCGCCTGCTCCGTTGCCCGCCGCCCGGACCGCCGCGCGTAGCTTGCCTGCACGAAGGCCGCGAACAAAGGGTGGGGCTCGAGCGGCTTGGACTTGAACTCCGGGTGGAACTGGCAGGCGACGAAGAATGGGTGTCCCGCGGCTTCCACCACCTCGACATAGATTCCGTCCGGCGAGGTTCCGGTGATGCGGAGACCGGCTCCGGCCAGCACCGGCTCGTACTCCCGGTTAAACTCATAGCGGTGCCGGTGGCGTTCGCTCACCTCGGTGGTTCCGTAAGCCCGCGCGGCTTGGGAGCCTGGCTCGAGCACGCACTCCCACGCGCCGAGGCGCATGGTGCCGCCCATCTCCTCCACCCCGGTCAGCTCGCGCAGCTTGTAGATGACCCGGTGGGGCGTGGCCGGGTCGAACTCGCTCGAGTTGGCGCCGCGCAGCCCGCACACGTTGCGCGCGTACTCGATGCAGGCGGTCTGCATGCCCAGGCAGATGCCCAGGTAGGGCACGGCGTTCTCGCGCGCGTAGCGGATCGCGTGGAGCATGCCCTCGATGCCGCGCTTGCCGAAGCCGCCGGGGACCAGGATGCCGTCGAAGCCTTGGAGCTGGGCCGCCGGGCTGCCCGACTCCAGACCCTCGGCCTCGAGCCCTTCGGCTTCAAGCCAGGTCACGCGCAGGCGCAGCCCGTCCTGGAGCGCGCCGTGGGTCAGGGCCTCCTTGAGCGACTTGTAGGAGTCCTCGTACTCGACGTACTTGCCCACGATGGCGATCGAAACCTCGTCGCGCGGGTGGTAGGCGCGGCCCAGCAGGGCGCGCCAGGGCTCGAGGCCGGCTTCGCCCGGCTGGAGGCGCAGGTAGCTCAGAATCAGCGCGTCGACGCCTTCCTCGGCGAAGTTGAGCGGCACCTCGTAAATCGAGTCCACGTCCCGCGCGGCGATCACGGCGCGCTCCTCGAGATTGCAGAACAGAGCGATCTTGCCCTTGATCTCGCGGCCGAGCGCGCGGTCCGACCGGCACAGAAGGATGTCCGGCTGGATGCCGATCGAGAGCATCTCCTTGACCGAGTGCTGGGTGGGCTTGGTCTTGAGCTCCTGCGCCGCGCCGATCCAGGGGACGAGCGTGACGTGGACGAAGACGGTGTTGTCGCGCCCGAGCTCCTGGCGCATCTGGCGGATCGCCTCCAGAAACGGCTGCGACTCGATGTCGCCGACCGTGCCGCCGATCTCGACGATGGTCACGTCGGCCGGGCCGCTTCCGTCTACGCGGGAGGCCACCTTGCGCATGGCCGCCTTGATCTCGTTGGTGACGTGCGGGATCACCTGGACGGTTTTCCCGAGATAGTCGCCCCGGCGTTCTTTCGTGATGATCTGCTCGTAGATCCGGCCCGTGGTCAGGTTGTTGTCGCGCGTCAGCTTGGCGTGGGTAAACCGCTCGTAGTGGCCCAGGTCCAGGTCGGTTTCCGCGCCGTCGTCGGTGACGAAGACCTCGCCGTGCTGGAAGGGCGACATGGTGCCGGGGTCCACGTTGAGATAGGGGTCGAACTTCATCAGGTTGACGCGCATGCCCCGGCTCTCGAGCAGGCAGCCGATGGAGGCCGCGGCCAGGCCCTTGCCGAGCGAGGACACGACCCCGCCGGTGACGAAGATGTACTTTGCTGACATGCAGGGAGCCTCCCGGGCGAGCGTGGAATCGTGGAGCGGGCAGGTACGGTCCAGTATCGCAGACCCGCTCGGGCTCTGACGGGGTACGGTGGAGAAGTGCGACGGAAATTGAACGTTCGGCGGACGGCTGAGGTCGCGGGCACGTGTGTGCTCCTCTCCTGCGTCGCATTCTATGCTTGGCGCACTCGCAGTTGGCCGCTCGTCAATGATGCATCGCTGATGCACTACGTTGTATTCCTGATGGACCGGGGCCTTGCGCCTTACCGCGATATCGGCGATATCAACTTCCCCGGCGCGTATGCCCCGGAGTGGGCCTCCATGCGTCTGGCCGGCCTGCTCCATGTGCCCGAGGCGGCGATGTGGCGCGCGATGGACTGGGTCGCTGTCACGTTAGCCTGGGGCGCGATGGCGGCCATCGCCGGCCGGGAGCGATGGTTCGGGGCGGTGTGGGCCGGGGCGCTGTTCGCGCTCTTTCATGGTCGGGACGGTATCGGCCAGTCTGGACAGCGCGACCTCTGGATGGCAGCGATGCTGCTCTGGGCCATGGCCGCTCTCTTAAGCTCCATGCGGCAACCGGGCAAACTCCGCTACGCCGCATGTTCCGGGTTTCTCATCGGCTCCGCTGTAAGCATCAAGCCTTTTGCTGGATTGTGGCTTATTTGCTTTCTGTTTTCCCCGGCCTCTCGTCGGAAGACTGTCTTGACCGCCGGCTTCGGAGGCTTTGTGATACCCATGCTCGCCGTCGCGCTTTTTTTGCAAGGCTGGCATGTGCTCCCTGCGTTCCGGCACGTGCTGACAGTAGATTTGCCCTACTATGCAGGCCTTGCAGATGGCAGCGCTTGGCAGTTGTTTCTCGCAAGTAATCCGCCCTCGATTGTCGAGATGATTTTTCTCGTTGTGGTGTGTCTCGTCTTGCATATATGGACAAGGCGGGCCGCGCCCTCGCCCGGCCGCTCTCAGAGGACTCTATTGCTGTCGGCATCCGTTCTCTTCGGACTTGCTTCATTTATCGTTCAAGGCAAGGGATATTCGTACCAGCGATATCCTTATATCGCGTTCCTGCTCCTTTTTGCGGCTTTGCTCTTCATAAAAAGTCAAGATAGTCAACGCCGATATGCACGCGCCGCCGGTGTTGCCGGTCTAACTTTTGGCGTTCTCTTCTGCGCGCCCGCCTATGTTCGCTCCGCCATCAACGCCAAATGGTCCACGCTTGTAACGCAGGCCATGGAAAACGCTCTACGGGACCAAGCCCCTTTCCGGCAGGTCGCATTACTGGATGGGGCTGTGCAATGCATCGACGCGGTTACCGGCTGTACCAACGCTCTGCTTGATCTGCATCTCCGTCAAACGACCGGTACGTTGTACGATGAATATCTTTTCCCCCAAACGCCTTCTCAATGGGGCACGCAATACAGAGGCTTCAGGGCAGACAGCCCTTTGCCGGCCGCCGTGTCGTCAGCGCGCAGTCGATTCCGGTCGGCGTTGGAAGCAAGATTACCCGACGTCCTCATCGTTTCATCCTGGCTTTTTCTGGAGGGACCAGGGGATTATAAAAAGCTTCAGTTATGGCCATGGCTGGGCAGCTTGCTGCAAGCCAAGTACGTGCTCGTCTCCGAGCACCGTTTTCCGCGTTCCGAGAATGGGCCTATGGGCTTCAGGGTGTACGTCCGGCAAAGGGCAGTCGGGAAGCAGAGAAGCAAGTAAGGGTCGGTAAAAGTTTCCCAAAAAGTTCTTGACAGCCCAAGAGGGGGGGGAGGGGTACATTGTTCACGCGTAGTCAATACGCAAAGGGAGGAAGTATGAAAAAGCTGGTGCTCTTGATGTTCTTCCTTGTTCTTATCGGATCAGGGAAAGTCTCGCACGCGCAAACACACGCATTGGTCGCTCCGGTCTCTCCCGGCAACGTCAATCAGTGTCCAACAGCAAACCAGTATCCGGTTGTCTACACCTACCAAGCACCTCTGCTTACTACTCAGACGGGGCAAAATCACTTCGGCACCGTTCAGGGAGGCTATTGCCAGTTTCAGGTCGGCTGGGGAGCGCTTGCTTTTCCAAGCTCGGGTTACGCGGTCAGCTGTACGCCCGAGAACGGCAATGCTGCCGGGTACATCTACAACATCGCCATCGATCAAAAAACCGGAGCTGGGTTCCGAGCAACGGTAAGCTACTACCTTCACAATGACGACAACAACGACCGGCGCTTCGCGCCATCGGACATAGGAACGATTTTCATCGACTGTGTCGGCAGTAATCAGTAACACTGGCAAACCCACGATTTACATCTGAGCTGCGTCGGCAGCAGCAATTGTCAAGAACTGCGGAACACATGAGAGTCTGGTATTTTAGGGGTCATGGAACCTGCATGACACGCCGGACTTGGTTTACACATGAGGTCGTCTCAAAATCCTGGATGCGCGATGCGGCAGTAACGTTTGTTCTGTGTGCGACCACAGCTCTCGCCCAGGCCCCCGCGCGGGAGCGGCTCATCCTCAAGGACGGCACGTATCAGCTGGTGAAGTCCTACAACGTCGATCCCAAAACGAACATCGTCCGCTTCCACTCGGTTGAGCGCGGCGACGACGAGGAGATGCCCGCCGATCTGGTCGACTGGCCCGCGACCGCCCGCTGGAACCGCGAGCACGACCCCAACGCCGCGCCCGACCCGGCGAGCC
>CAXTTW010000015.1:7665-15401 GCA_964247255.1 uncultured Acidobacteriaceae bacterium | reverse complement strand
TCGAAGGATAGACGGCTGCCTCTGGCAGCAGGACACACAAAGCGAGTCGGCGCGAGCCGGCGTACAGCGAGGACACGCAGATGAATCTTTCCAATCTTCGGGCGCCGGCCAAGGCGAACCGGAACAAGAAGCGGGTCGGGCGGGGCATGGGCTCCGGCACCGGCAAGACGTCGGGGCGCGGCCACAAGGGGCAAGGCTCCCGTTCCGGCTCAAGCTTGATGCGCGGCTTTGAGGGCGGCCAGATGCCGCTGCATCGCCGCCTGCCGAAGCGCGGCTTCACCAACATCTTCCGCACCGAGTACACGGTGCTGAATCTCCACCGCATCGCCGAGATGGGCGAAACGGAGCTGACCCACGAACGGCTTTTGACGCTCGGCTTTCTCAAGCGCCGCAACGAGCTTATCAAGATCCTGGGCACGGGCGACCTGTCCGCGGCCATCACGGTCCATGCGCACAAGTTCTCGAACTCGGCGCGAGAAAAGATCGAAGCCGCCGGCGGCAAGGCCATCCTGATTGCTTAGCCTTTCTCCTGGGGCAGCGCGAGACGTCGCCCCTTCCCTGGATCTGGGGCAGCGCGGGACGCCGCCCTTTCCCTGTATGCTGTACGGGCAGTTAACCCCGTGCTCACGAGCCGCCGCATGGTAGAAAAGCTACTGAACATCTTCCGCATCCCCGAGCTTCGCGTGCGCGTGCTGTTCACCTTCGCCATGCTCGCGGTATACCGGCTCGGGGCGCACATCCCCACGCCTGGCATCAACACGAACGCGCTTTCCAACTTCTTCAACCAGGTGGGCGGCTCGCCTCTGGGGCTGGTCGACCTGTTCAACGGCGGCAATTTGCGCCGGATGACGGTGTTCGCGCTCGGCATCATGCCGTACATCACGGCGTCGATCATTTTTCAGCTCCTCACGGTGGTCTACGAGCCTTTGGCCAAGCTGCAAAAGGAAGGCGAGGCGGGCCGCCGCAAGATCACCCAGTGGACCCGGTATGTCACCATTCTGCTCGGCATCGTGCAGTCCACCGCGATCGCGCTCGCCCTCTCGCACGGTTCGGGCGGACAGCAGATCGTGCTGCATCCGGGCTTCAACTTCGTCTTCATCACCGTCGTAACCCTCACCACGGGTACCGCCTTCATCATGTGGCTGGGTGAGCAGATCACCGACCGCGGCATCGGCAACGGCATGAGCCTCTTGATTTTCGCGGGCATCGTGGTCGGGCTCCCGCGCGGTATCGTCGAGATCGTCCAAACCGCGCGGGCGGAGAAATTCGGCGCGTTGACGATTCCCGCGCTCGTGTTGCTGGTCGCCGCGATGGCTCTGCTGGTCGCCTTTATCGTCTATGTCGAGCGGTCCGAGCGGCGGGTTCCGGTCCAGTATGCCAAGCGCATCGTCGGGCGGCGCATGATGGGTGGCCAGTCCACGCACCTGCCGCTCAAGGTGAACTCCGGCGGCGTGATGCCGGTCATCTTTGCCTCGTCCGTGCTGGCCGCGCCGTTGTTGTTTTCGCAGGCGCAATTCGTCAAGAACTCCGCTTTTCTGTCCCGCATCTTCGACGGGCTGCGCGCGGGCGAGCCTTGGTACGAGCTGCTGTATATCGTGGCAATCATCTTTTTCGCCTACTTCTATATCTCGATCGTCTTCCGGCCGGACGATATCGCCGACAACATGCGGAAGTACGGCGGCTTCATCCCGGGCATTCGCCCCGGCAAGCGCACCTCGGACTACATCAACGACATCCTGACCCGCCTCACCCTGGCCGGGGCGCTTTACCTCATCATCATCTCGCTCATCCCGCAGCTGCTCATCTCTGGTATTCACCTCAACCACCTGCCGCTGCTCGGAGGCGTTTTCGAGCACCTGCCGCTGTGGATGACCAACGGGCTCGGGTTCAACTTCTACTTCGGCGGCACCTCGCTCCTGATCGTGGTCGGCGTCGCGATGGACACGGTCAACCAGGTCGAATCGCAGCTTATCATGCGCCACTACGAGGGCTTTTCCGCCAAGAATCGTGTGCGTGGAAGGCGGTCCTGGTAGTTGCCCCCTTCGAGCGAGTTTCGCCCCGGCCCCATCCTGTTCATGGGGGCGCCAGGGGTCGGGAAAGGCACACAGGCGAAAGCGCTGATGGCCGCTTGGCACGTCCCGCAGATCTCGACCGGTGACCTTCTGCGCGCGAATGTCGCCGCTGGCACCGAGCTTGGTGTTCAAGCGAAAGCGGTCATGGACGCGGGCCGGCTGGTGCCGGACGAGATCGTCAACCGCATGGTGGACCGGCGGCTGCGGGAGCCGGATACCGCGCGCGGCTACCTGCTCGACGGCTTCCCGCGAACACTCGCGCAGGCCCAGTGGCTCGACGCGGAGCTGGAGTGCAGGGCGGGCAATCCGGTGATGGCCGGCGACTGCCCACCGGTGATTGCCGTTTCGATTCGTGTCGAATATACTCAGCTTCTGCGCAGGGTCACCGGAAGGCGGGTGTGCCCGGTGTGCGGCAGTATCTACAATGTCTGGTTTCAACCTCCGTCCGTGGAAGGGCTTTGCAACCGGGACGGTTGTGTGCTGCTCTGCAGGGACGACGACGCGGAGTCGGTTTTCGGCGGGCGCCTCCAGGCGTACGAGCACCAGACCGCGCCCGTGCTCGCCCACTACACCCGGCAGGGCCGCCTCGCCGAAATCGACGGCGAGCGCGCCCCGGAGCAGGTGACCGCGTCTGTCATCGAGGCCGTGAAGCAGCGAAGGGCTAAGCAGTGGCAGTGATGCTCAAGACCGGCGAGGAGATCGCGCGCATGCGGCGCGCGGGTGAGACCGTGCGCGAGCTCCTCGAAGCGGTGCGCCCGCACGTCAAGCCTGGCGCGACGACCATGGATCTGGAAGAGGTCGCGCTGGCCAAGGTTCGGCAGCTCAAGGTGACGCCCGCATTTAAGGGGTATCGGGGCGCGGCCAATATTCCGTACCCGTGCGTGCTGTGCACCAGCATCAACGATGAGGTGGTGCACGGCATTCCGTCGAAAAAGCGGGTGCTGCGCGAGGGCGATATTGTCTCGATCGACACCGGAGTCCTTTTGGAAGGATTCTACGGCGACTCCGCGACGACGATCGCGGTCGGCGTCAAGCTGGACGAGACCACGGCACGGCTGCTGGAAGTGACGGAAGCGTCGCTGACAGCGGGCATCGACGCGGTCAAAAAGGGCGGGACGCTCGGGGACGTGGGCGCGGCGGTGCAGCAGAGGGTAGAGCGGGACGGCTTCTCGATCGTGCGCGAGTTTGTAGGCCACGGGATCGGGTCGCACCTGCACGAGGATCCGCAGGTGCCGAACTACGGGCGGCGCGGGCGCGGCATGAAGATGCGCGAGGGCATGGTGTTCTGCATCGAACCGATGGTGAACGCCGGCAAGGCGGCCGTGCAGGTGCTCAACGATGGGTGGACGGCGGTGACGGTGGACGGCAGCCGCAGCGCGCACTTCGAGCACACGGTCGCGGTGACGGCCAACGGGGTCGAGATCTTGACGCGCTGAGGCGCGTCCTGTGGACGAGCGGATGGAGCCGGGCCGAGCGCCGGGCGGATCGGGAAAAGGGTGTCGAAGGAAGACGCAATCGAGGTAATGGCGACGGTGGTGGAAACGCTGCCCAACGCCATGTTCAAAGTCGAGCTTGAGAACAAGCACCAGGTGCTGGCGCATGTTTCGGGCAGGATGCGGAAGAACTTCATCCGCATCCTGCCCGGCGACCGTGTCGCCGTCGAGCTGAGCCCCTACGATCTGACTCGCGGTCGGATCGTCTACCGGTACAAGTAAAAAGGGTGGAGGGGGAAGGGTAGAAGGTAGAAGAAGGCATTGAGTTGCATCCTTCACCCCCTACCCTCCACCCCTGCAAAGGAGATACAATGAAGGTTCGCGCGTCAGTTAAAAAGATTTGCGATAAGTGCAAGGTCATCAACCGTCGTGGCGTGGTTCGCGTCATCTGCGAGGTTTCCAAGCACAAGCAGCGCCAGGGCTAAGGCCCGGGCGCTTGATGAAAGCGGCCTTCAGGCGAGTTCGCTCCGGCACCAGGAGAGCGTGCGATGAACCTGAACCACGCGCCACGCGCCGCGACCCCGGTGGAATCCGGGAAGCGGCCCCAACGGCCCTGACGGAGCAGCTCCGCATCCGGGTGAAACGAGAAGAAGCATGGCACGTATCGCCGGCGTCGACCTGCCGAACAACAAGCAGCTCAGGATCGCGCTCACCTACATCTACGGCATCGGCAACCCGCGCGCGCTGCGCATCCTGACCAAGGCCGACCTCGATCCATTCCGCAAGCTCGCCACGTTGAGCGAGGACGAGATCAACAAGATTCGTCAGGTCATCGAGCAGGAAGGCGGCATCGAGGGCGACCTTCGCAAGGAGGTTTCGATGAACATCAAGCGGCTGATCGATATCCAGAGCTACCGCGGCCTGCGCCACCGGCGCAATCTGCCCGTGCGCGGGCAGCGTTCGCACACCAATGCGCGCACCCGCAAGGGGCCGCGCAAGGGCACAGTGGCCGGAAAGAAGAAGGCGACCAAGTAATGGCGAAAGCGCAGAAGTCCACGCAAGGCAAGGGCTCGGCCTCGAAGGCGGGCAAGAACAAGAAGTTCAAGAAGCGCGAACGCAAGAACGTCCCGTTCGGCCTGGTGCACATCCAGGCCACGTTCAACAACACGATCGTGACCATCACGGATGGGCAGGGCAATACTCTGTCGTGGAAGAGCTCCGGGTCGCTCGGCTTCCGCGGCTCGCGCAAGGGAACCCCGTTCGCGGCGCAGCAGGCCGCGCAGAATGCGGCGAACCAGGCGCGCGACCATGGGCTTCGCTCGGTCGATGTGCGCGTTTCCGGGCCGGGCTCGGGTCGTGAGTCGGCGGTGCGTGCGTTGGCGGCCGCGGGGATCGACGTGCGATCCATCCGCGATGTCACCCCGATCCCGCACAACGGTTGCCGGCCGCCCAAGCGGCGGCGTGTGTAAAGCAAGACCCCCTACGCGGGAGGCGGTCCCTTCGGGACGGGCTCTCCGCGCTTCGCGCTAAACAGCATGGACCGGGATGAAGTGCTCATCGCACGTAAACCGGTCGTCACCCGAACCAGGAGATTTCAGTGGCTCGTTACACCGGACCTGTTTGCCGTCTTTGCCGCCGCGAAGGCATGAAGCTCTTTCTCAAGGGCGCGCGTTGCTTTTCGGACAAGTGCGCGATCGAGAAGCGCAATTTCGCCCCCGGCCAGCATGGCCGTGACCGCAAGGCCAAGATTGTCGGCTACGGCTTGCAGCTGCGTGAAAAGCAGAAGGCCAAGCGCATCTATTTCGCGCAGGAGTCGCAGTTCCGTGCCTACTACGAGAAGGCCAATGCCGCCACCGGCGTCACCGGCGAGCTTCTGCTGCAGCAGTTGGAGCGCCGTCTCGACAATGTCGCGTTCCGGCTCGGCTACGCGAGCTCCCGGCGCCAGGCCCGGCAGATTGTCCGCCACGGCCACCTGGAAGTGAACGGACGCAAAGTCAACATTCCTTCGTTCCAGGTTTCGGTCGGCGATGAGATCAAGATTCGACCGAACGCGACCAAGTTCGCGGTGATCGAAGGCGCGCGCGAGTTCGCCTCGCACCAGCCCACCCCGGCTTGGCTGCAAATCAACGCGACCGAGCTTTCGGGCAAGATCGTGGCGCTGCCCCGGCGCGAAGACATCCAGCTGCCGGTCAACGAGCAGCTGATCGTCGAGCTCTACTCCAAGTAGACCCGGCGCGTACCGGCACCAACCCGGTGGGCGGCTTCGGCCGTCCACCGGGCCGCGTGAACCCCCGCAGAATGCTTCGCGGCGGCATGCTCCCAAGGAGAAATACCCTATGTTGTGGAGAGGTTTTCAACGTCCCAAGCGCCTGCAGGTCGACACCGAGACCCTGACCGACCGTTACGGCAAGTTCAGCGCCCAGCCTTTCGAGCGCGGCTTCGGCACCACGATCGGCAATTCGCTGCGCCGTACCCTGCTCGCATCGATCGAAGGCGCGGCTGTCACGGCTGTCAAGATTGAAGGCGTGCTGCACGAGTTCCAGTCCATCCCCGGCGTGGTCGAGGATGCGACCGACATCATCCTGAACCTGAAGCAGGTGCCGTTCAAGCTCAACGGGGACGGCCCCAAGGCGCTCTATCTTCGCGTCGAGGAGCCAGGTGTCGTGACCTCCGGCATGATCGAGGCCGACGGCGATGTCGAGATCTTGGACAAGGACGTCTACATTGCGACGGTGAGCGAGGGCGGCAAGCTCGACATGGAGATGCGTCTGAAGCGTGGGCGCGGCTACATCTCCGCCGACCGCAACTTCGACGGCGACCTCGGCATCGGTTTCATGCCGGTCGACTCCGTACACTCGCCGGTCCGCAAGGTGAATTACGCGGTTGAAGCAGCCCGCCTCGGTCAGATCACCGACTACGACAAACTGACGCTTGAGGTCTGGACCAACGGTTCGGTTGTGCCGGCCGATGCCGTGGGGCTCGCGGCGAAGCTGCTCAAGGACCATATGAGCATCTTCATCAACTTCGAAGAGGAGATCGAACTCGACTCGCGCCTCGACGACCGCGGCGGTCTGCTGCGCAACGACAACCTGAACCGTTCGGTCGAGGAGCTCGAGCTGAGCGTTCGATCCTATAATTGCCTGAAGAATGCAAACATTCAGACCATCGGCGAGCTGGTGCAGAAGACCGAAGCCGAAATGCTGAAGACCAAGAACTTCGGCCGCAAGTCACTGAACGAGATCAAGGAAATCCTGGCGCAGATGGGCTTGTCGCTGGGCATGAAGATCGACGACCAGGGCAATGCGGTTCCTGGGCCGACATCCATCCTGCCCTCGCAGCAACTTGCCTCCAGCCAGTACAGCCGGTTCGACGACGAGGAAGACGAGCCGCTGGACGACGAGTCGGACCTGCAGTATCAGGAGCCGGAGAACTTCTAAGGGCAGGGGAGAAGGTGGAGGGTGAAGAAGTCGCTCTCCACCTTGGCTTCCCCGGCTCATCCTGAGCGCAGCCTAGGACCTGCTTGGAAGCACAGCACCACGGCACAATTTCAGCAAAGAGAGACTCACGATGCGCCATCGCAAGGCAGGCTTCAAACTCGGACGCAAGACCCCGCACCGTCGCGCGCTCCTGCGCAACCTGACCACGTCCATCCTGATGGAAGACCGGGTCGAGACCACGGTGACGAAAGCGAAAGCAGTCCGGCCGCACGTCGAAAAGATGATCACGCTCGCCAAGCGCGGCGACCTCCACGCTCGCCGGCAGGCGCTTGCGTGGATGATGACTCGCGAGTCGGTGACGCGGCTGTTTGATACAGTCGGCCCGCGATACGGCGATCGCCAGGGCGGCTACCTGCGCATCATCCGCACCGGCTTCCGCAAGGGTGACGGCGGCGAAACCGCGCTGATCGAGCTGCTCGGGGCCGAGCAGGTGATCGACGAGAAGCGCCAGAAGCGCGCCGCCGCGCGCGAAAAGCGCAGGGAAGAGATGCAGGCCGCCCTCGCCGCGAACGGGCCTACGCCGGGGACGGAAGGCGCGGAGCCGGAGCGGGGCGCGCAGGAGTAGTTGACAGGCGAAATCGGCCATTAGGAAAGGCTCAGCTCCCAGTGATCGGGGCTGGGCCATTTCTATGTGCAGAACCGTCAGCAGCGTTTGTCGGCGACCACCAGCGTCGCGACATGCACAGCGTAGTCGCCGGCGACGAGTACCTCTGCCCCGCTCACATCCACTCGAC
>CAXTTW010000015.1:0-7565 GCA_964247255.1 uncultured Acidobacteriaceae bacterium | reverse complement strand
CATCGCAAAGGGCGTAGTCCTCATCGGAGCTGTTCACGCATTCTGGTGGTATGGCCTTTCCAACGGGAACGTTTTCGTGACAGAGGGTGAGCCGCAAAATTCGGCCAGTTGTCCGGGCAGTTGCGGGAACCTGATCGCTTTTCGCACTGCGGGTAACACCGGCCAGGACCCTGCAGATAATTAGTACGCGCGTCTGGCCTTTTCGGCACCCTCGTCGGTTCAGATATGTCCGCAGACGCTGAGCATGGATGGATATGCCATGAATTGGAACTCAAATAATCCGCCCGCATACTCTCTCACTGGGCCCAACAGTAATACCTATGCCCATAATCTAGCCAACGTAGGCGGCTTCACCATCACAAACAGCATAATCACGACTTTAGCGATCGGATGGTAAGCACATGCGAGATTTGAATCGCAACATTGTGAAGTTCCTGTTGCTGGCTGGAGTTCTGAGCTCGACCAGCAGTTTCTCGCAAAGTGCGCAAGCAGACCAGGCTGCATCCGCGCTCACCCGATCCTTTGAGACGGTGGTATCGACGGATACAAGATTCCTCCTGAATATCAGAATAGATGAGCAAAGCGCCGACAGCCTTTACGGTCTGAGACTGCCGTTTATAGAATTCATTGCGGAATTTATCCCGTTGGCCCCGTCCGCGGAAAGCGACATCGAAAAATTATATTCAGCTCTCATAGTAGGGAGTAAGGATTTCAAGAGTCCTCAGGGGCTCGGCATGGTCGACTCGAGTAAATGTTTCGTGGCTGTTCGGGATGAAGGTGTGCAACCCGATTTAAGTGTTGACTTCAGCCGCGCCGCTGTGAAAGTGATCAATGGTCGCAAGGTCTGGACATGGACTCTACCGGCGGACGAAAGCACTGCCACGCCGACGTCATTTTTCCCGGCTCAAGTCGGCAATCATTATTTGGTGATGGCGAACAATGTTGAGGACTTTCGGGAAATTACACGCGCCCTGACCGGGCCGAGAAAGACTCTGCCCTGCGCCTCAGGCGTCTTTAACTTAAGCGATGCCGGCACGCATTCGTATTGGGCCTACCGGAATTTGCGTCGCCAAGGTGTAATGGACCCGGAAAGTGCCGGAATAGCGCACATTGGTTCGGACGTGAGAGCGATTGTTTTTCTCGCAGATATCGAGAGGCATCAATCGACTCTTCGCATCCTGAGTTCTGATTCTGATATGAAAGAAGTTCCTAATGTGCTGCCACCGTCCGAACTACAGAGACTAAGGCCGCAGAGTGCCGGTATTTGGGAGGCGTCCATACCCCTCACCAAAGACAAGATCGGCTATGAGTCGATGTTCTGGCTCTTCGCTGCATTAGGTAGTGGAGTTTACGTCTGATGCGGGACGTTGTCGGCCTGTCACATGTTTCGGCGCTCAGATGGTTCGGCTGGAAGGAGATCTCTCATGAAGGCGAGTGCAATAGACTTTCGAGCAATGCGACGGCTGACTTGTCGGGCAATGTTGTTGGCCGTTGTATGTTCCGGCGGCTTGCTTGACGCTCAGTTCTGCACCAATTCAAACTCGTGTCCTACGAGTTTGGGCAATAACTGCAACACGATAGCTTTTTACGACTGTCCGGGCAGCAATCAAGTGGGGGGTGATCATGGCAGTGATCCGTCGTGTTCCGTTGTCCCTTCAGACCCGTGCCGGTACGTCGATACCGCTTGTCCGAACGGCACCAGCTTTCGTGAGGGTTGTTGCGTCACGGTCCACAGACCAATTATTATCGATACTCAGAACGAAGGTTTTCACCTGAGTGCGGTGGCGGGTGGAGTGTGGTTCCACATCGCTCCTACCCAAACAGGGACAGCGTATCAGGTCCCGTGGCCCATGCAGGGTTTTCATAATGGTTGGCTTGTGCTCGACAGAAACAACAATGGGCTGATCGATG
Source organism: uncultured Acidobacteriaceae bacterium (assembly GCA_964247255.1). Lineage (GTDB taxonomy): Bacteria > Acidobacteriota > Terriglobia > Terriglobales > Acidobacteriaceae > EB88. The sequence continues at coordinate 5,654 of CAXTTW010000015.1, read as the reverse complement.
ATTTGGAGAGTTGTTCGGAGACGAAACCGCTCAACCTGTCCCTGAGCCCGGGAAGCAGCGTAATGGGTTCTCGGTGCTGGCTGTGTACGACAAGCCCGATCAGGGCGGCAATGGCTATGGGTGGATCTCAAGCCAGGACTGGATTTATGAAAACCTGCGCGTCTGGATTGATCAAAATCACGACGGCGTTTCGCAGGAAGCAGAGCTGCACCCGCTTGGCTCGCTCGGCATCTCCGCCATCCGCCTCCAATACGAACTATCCAAGGTGCAGGATACTAACGGCAACCTGTTCCGCTACCAATCCGTCATCCGGGATGCCTCCGGCGGCGAAGCGAATATGACCATCTACGACGTGTCGGTTCACTTCGGAGAAGCCCGCTCCGACGACAACACGGCCAACTGGTTCCATTCCCCGACAAGTTTCAGTCCTGGGGCAAGCAATACGAACTCCAGGTCAAATACCGGCTGGGTGCCTCCCAACTAAGCCCGCTTTACTCCACGTGGTAGTTCGGGGCCTCGCGCGTGATGATCACGTCGTGGACGTGGCTCTCCCGCAGCCCCGCGCCGGAGATGCGGACGAATTTCGCGTTTTCCTTCAGCTCCGGGATCGTCGCGCAGCCCAGGTAGCCCATGCCGGAGCGCAGGCCGCCGACCAGCTGGTGCACCGTCGCCTCCAAAGGCCCCCGGTGCGGGACGCGGCCCTCGATGCCCTCAGGGACGAACTTGGCCAGCCGATTGTTGGACACGTTGCGTTCGCGATCGACCACCCCCTCGCCCCGGACCGTGGCCACGGTCTCGAAGTCGCGCGAGCTCTGGAAGTAGCGCTCGCCCGATCCTTGCGCCATGGCGGACAAAGACCCCATGCCCCGGTATGCCTTGAAGCTGCGTCCCTGATACAGGATCGTCTCGCCCGGGCTCTCATCCACCCCGGCGAACAGCGAGCCGATCATGATCGCGTCCGCTCCGGCGGCGATGGCTTTGGTCAGGTCGCCCGAGTACTTGATGCCGCCGTCGGCGATGACCGGTACGCCGTGCTCGCGGCCCGCGCGGAAGGCCTCGGAGATCGCGGTGATCTGCGGCATGCCCGCTCCGGTGACCATGCGGGTGGTGCAGATGGAGCCCGGCCCGATGCCGACCTTGACCGCGTCCGCCCCGGCTTCCATCAGCGCCAGCGCGCCCTCGTATGTGGCGACGTTGCCGGCGAGCAGGTCGGTGTCCGGGAAGCGCTGCTTCACGCACCGCACCGCTTCCAGCACGCGCGAGGAATGGCCGTGCGCGGAGTCGATGGAGAGCGCGTCGCAGCGCGCGCGGATCAGCTCGGCGGCGCGGTCCAGGTAGTCGCCCGTCGCGCCGATGGCTGCGGCCACGCGCAGGCGGCCCTGCTCGTCCTTGCTGGCATTGGGGTACTTGAGCTTTTTCTGGATGTCCTTGACCGTGATCAGGCCCTTGAGCTCGTAAGCGTCATTGACCACCAGCAGCTTTTCCACGCGATGGTCGTGCAGGATCGCTTCCGCGTCCTCGAGCGTGGTGCCCTCGGGGACGGTGATGAGGTCTTTTCTGGTCATTACATCGCTGACCGGGATGTCGGTTCGCGTCTCGAAGCGCAGGTCGCGGTTGGTCAGAATGCCCACCAGCCGTTTGCCCTGCGTGACCGGCACCCCCGAGATCTTGTAGCGCCGCATGACCTCGAGCGCGTCGTGGATCATCTGCTCCGGGGCGATCGTCACCGGGTCCACGATCATGCCGCTTTCGGAGCGCTTGACCTTGTCCACCTCCGCCGCCTGCGCCTCGACCGACAGGTTGCGGTGGATCACCCCCAGGCCGCCCTGCTGCGCCATGGCGATGGCCAGGCGCGACTCGGTGACAGTATCCATGGCGGCCGAGAGCAGAGGCGTATTGAGGGTGATCTTCCGGGTGAGCCGGGTTTCGGTCGAGACCTGGTTGGGGACGACTTCGGAGAAGGCGGGGACGAGCAGGACGTCGTCGAAGGTCAGGGCTTCAGGGATCGGGTGTTCAATCATGGGTGAAGGGAACCACGCGGGAAGCACGCGGCCTTCGCCCTAGTGTAGCAAGGCAAAGAGGCCGACAATGAGCGGCTGCGGTCGATGGATTTTCGGTTCGGACCACACGACGAGTACCCGCGACTCACCCCAAAGTAACGCAGGAACGAGACGGGAGAAGATTAGCCCTGAAGTTTATTCTCCGAAATGCCGATATACGTGTTGACCTTCAATCTTTGCCTTACGCGAGAACACATGAACGCGGCTCTGATCCCAGCTTGCCCAGAGTTCACCGAAGTCGATGCATCGGCGTTGGAGGAGGCGCGCATCCGCGCGCTCGAAGAATTGAACCTCATCGACACACCCGAGAGCGAGAGTTTCGACCGGATTACGCGCATGGTCGGCCGAATGCTGGACTCGCCTGTGGCTGCGGTCTCGCTCACCGATCGTACCCGGCAATGGTTTAAGTCCTATGTGGGGACAGCCGGGCGGGAGATCCCACGTGTGGGAGCGCCATGCGCCGAGGTGACACGAAGCAAGGATGTGCTTCACATACCCGACATGCTTGAAAGCGCCCAATTCGCGGATTGTATTCTGGCGCGGTCCGGCATCAGGTTCTACGCGGGCGCACCGCTCACCACGCGGCAGGGCCACACGCTCGGCGCCTTATGCGTGCTCGACAAGAAACCCCGAACGCTTTCTCCGCAACAGCTCCAATCCTTGCAGGATTTCGCGGCCATGGTGATGTCGCAAATCGAACTGCAGCATGAGTTCGGGAGAACCGAACCGTCCAGCGGCCTTCCGAACCGGCACCAGCTCTACGATGATCTTGAAAGTCAAAAGCGGAACAATTCCGAGGGCGGGCGCACCCTCCTGCTGATTGAACTCGCAGACAGCCGTTCCCTCGACGATGCTCTCGTTGCGCTGGGAGCTTCCATGCTTGACGCGCTCATCAGGACGGCCGCGGGCTTGATTCATACGATCCTGGGCAGAAAAGACAATGTCTACCACGTCGGCACAGCTTCCCTGGCCGTGCTGATCGACGATGAGGATCAGTCCTGGACCTCCCTGGTAGAGGCCATCGCGGCGCAGCTGAAACAGCCGCTGCTGGCAACCGGCATCCCGGTTACGCTTACCGCCGCTTACGGCGTTTCTCCCTTTCGTCTGGGAGATCTGGCGCCGCAGGATCTCCTTCGAACGGCGATGAGTGCCGCGCGGGATGCGCGGCAGCTCGAGTTGCCGTACGCGGTCTACAGCAGCAACCATGATGCGGCATATCGGCGGCGCTTCAGTGTGCTCCGGCACTTCGGCGAATCTCTTGCGCAGGGCACCGGCTTTCACATGCTTTACCAGCCGCGTCTCGATCTGCTTGCCGGTACGTGCCGCAGCGCCGAAGCTCTTCTCCGCTGGTCGCATCCCAAGCTCGGCAGCGTTTCCCCGGGCGAGTTTGTCCCCCTTGCCGAGCAGACAGCCCTAGCGCGACCCATGACCCGGTGGGTTCTGTCGCATGCGTTCCGTCAACTGAAACAATGGGACGACCAAGGCCTCACTGCGCGCTTGTCCGTCAACGTCTCCGCGCGCAACCTTGAGGAGGACGATTTTGCCGTCGCGGTGGGAGAAGCGCTGGTTCAGCATAGCGTCCAGCCGGCCCAGGTAGAGCTCGAGTTCACTGAAAGCGCCTTGATTCGTCGACGCGCTCGCGTCCTGGCGCAGCTCAAAGAGATCCGCGGACTGGGCGTGGAACTCGCTATCGATGATTTCGGCACCGGTTACAGCTCGTTCTCCTACCTTCACGAATTGCCCGCGACGATCGTCAAACTCGATCAATCGTTCATGCGGTCGCTTGCCGACAGCCCCCGAGACCAGGTTCTTGTGCAATCGTTGATCACGATGGCTCACGGCATCGGATACCGTGTCGTGGCGGAAGGGGTGGAAGAGGAGTCGGTTCTTAACTTTCTCAGGACCGCCGGGTGCGACGAGATACAGGGCTACTTCTTTGCCCGGCCTCTCGCGCCTGACCAGTGCGCTGTCTACTTCGCAGAGAATGGGATGTCTGCCGCTGCTTCTCACCTAGGCGTGCCGACGCCTAAAAAGCCGTAGGCATACTGCAGAAATTAATATCACGGCTGGGAAGCGAGAACCTCGGTGATTGTGGCTGGGTACAGCGCACGCAGTGTCGGGTTCACTGCGGGCAAGTTCTGCAGTTCATGGTTGACGTTCTGGCGAAACAAAACTACATTGTAGTTGTTATGAGCGGCTCCGCTTCAGGTCCTGGTCCAGGTTTCAGTCTCGGCGAGTTTGAGCAGATCCTCCTCTTGGCGGTCTTGCGGTTGGGGGACGAGGCGTACGGGGTAGCGATTCGCGCCGAAATCGAGAGCTGCGCGCGCCGCAAGACGACGCCGGGGGCGCTGTACACCACGTTGGAACGGCTGGAGACGAAGGGCTTGCTCGCCGCCCGCACCGGCGAGCCCACGCCCGAGCGCGGCGGACGGGCCAAGCGGTTCTACAAGGTCACCAGGGAAGGCCATGCGCGGCTGGTGGCGGCGCAGCGGGCGTTCCAGCAGCTGCGTATGGGGTTGAACCTACTGGGGGAAGAGCATGTCTGAGAGAGGCAGGGCAGCAGCTGGGGAGAGGGTACTTCGTCTGTGCGTCTCGCGCGAGCGGGCCGCGGAGATGATAGGGGATCTGCTGGAGGTGGGCCCAGGGGTGGTGCGGTTCTGGGTCGGAGTCATCTGTATGCTGCTTGCGTTTTCATGGCGGACGATTTTGGCTTGTTTGCTTTCTCCTTTCATTGCAGGTCTTATAGGCAGTGCGACTTTCAAGTATTCTGCCCGCTATGCCGAAAGCCACGGTCGGTATGAATCCTGGTTGCACGCCCTGCAGATGCAACCGCACTCGCCTGCTTATATGGCCTTCGGCTTGACAACTCCTCTTTGGCTGATCTGCAGCTTTTCTCTGCTGAGTTTCGGCTTCGATGCGTTTACGAAGATTGCCGTTTGCGCCGCTTTACTGGCTGGTATAACCTTCGCGACCGCGCTCGGCGCGGGAGGTCTAACACTAGCAGTGCTCCCAACGCTTTGCTTCATCGCTTATGCTGTCAGCGATGAAAAAAGAAGACGTGCTTGCGTCGCTGTGATCGCGGCCGTTTCTATCAGTAAGGCGATACAAGGGTTCTCCGCGCCGGCAGAACAATGGTTAGCGCACCACCATCTCGCGCCGCTCTTCTTACTCGCAAGTATGTGCAGCTGGATATTACTCCCGTGCCTAATCGTGCTTTGGGTACACCGGAGATTCATGAAACCAGTCCCAAACCGGGTCCATATGCAATCCTGAAACAAGCCGGGAGCTCTTGCATGGAGCAAGTGCACCCGGTTTGTAGCCAATCTTCTTTGTTCCTACATCCCCGGCCCGCCGTGCGGCCCATGTCCGCCCGGCCCGCCCAGCAGATGCTGCTGCTTCAGGTCCGCGGCCTTGGTCTTCTGGTCCGCCGTCAGCGTCTGGTAGAACTTTGCCTCAGCCAGCGAGCGCGCCGCGAGGCTTTGCCCCTGCAGCTGCCCCAGCGTCGCAGCCTGCTGCTGGATTGCCGCCGTGTCGCCGCCGGTCACGGCCGCGTCGAGCGCCTGGCGGGCGGCCCGCTCGTTCTGGCGGTAGCCC
>CAXTTW010000014.1:0-15759 GCA_964247255.1 uncultured Acidobacteriaceae bacterium | reverse complement strand
TCCTGCTGCACGCGCTCCGCCGCTTCTTCCAGTTCCGGAGAGAGCTGGATGTTGCGGTAGTACTCCATGCCCGTGCCGGCCGGGATCAGACGGCCCACGATGACGTTCTCCTTGAGGCCGCGCAGGTTGTCGACCGCGCCGTTGATGGACGCCTCGGTCAGCACGCGCGTGGTCTCCTGGAAGCTCGCGGCCGAGATGAAGCTGTCGGTCGAGAGCGACGCCTTGGTGATGCCGAGCAAGAGCGGCTTGCCGGTGCACGGGCGGCCGCCTTCAAGCGCGACCCGCTCGTTCTCCGCCCGGAAGCGGAACCGGTCCACCTGCTGCTCGAGCAGGAAGTTCGAGTCGCCGACCTCGTCGATCTTGACCCAGCGCAGCATCTGCCGGACGATCGTCTCGATGTGCTTGTCGGAGATCGCGACGCCCTGCAGGCGGTACACTTCCTGGATTTCGTTCACCAGGAACGCCTGCAGCGCATTCTCGCCGAGCACGGCAAGAATGTCGTGCGGGTTCAGCGGCCCGTCCATGAGCGGGTCGCCGGCGCGCAGCTTCTCGCCCTCCTGCACGTTGACGTGGATACCGCGGGGCACCGAGTACTCCTTCTCCTCGCCGTTCTCCGCGGTGACGTAGATCTTTCTCTGCCCCTTGGCCACCTCGCCGAACCGGACCACGCCCTCGATCTCCGAGATGATGGCCGTTTCCCTCGGTTTGCGTGCCTCGAACAGCTCCACCACGCGCGGCAGACCGCCCGTGATGTCCTTGGTGCGGGTGGTTTCGCGCGGAATCTTCGCCAGGATGTCGCCCGGGAAGACCTCCTCGCCGTCCTGCACCATCAGGTGGGCGCGGCTCGGCATCAGGTAGCGCTTGTCCTTCTTACCGTCCGCCTTGATCAGGATGGTGGGCTGGCGCTTCTCGTCGGGAGCGTCGGAGACGACCAGACGCGAAAGCCCGGTGACTTCGTCGATCTCGTCGTTGAGCGTGATGCCCTCCTGCAAGTCCTTGAAAGCGACCGTGCCGCCGACCTCGGTGAGGATCGCGAAGGTGTAGGGGTCCCACTCGGCGAGTTCCTGCCCGAGCGTGACCTGCTGGCCTTCCTTCACCTTCAGCTTGGCGCCGTAGACGATCTGGTAGCGCTCTTTCTCGCGCCCGCGCTCGTCGATGATGGCGACCGAGCCCGAGCGGTTCATCGCCACCGTGTCGCCGGACTTCGACTGCACGGAGACTACGTTGATAAACCGGACGGTGCCGACGTTCTTCGCGTCGAGCTTGGACTGCTCGTTGACGCGCGACGCCGTGCCGCCGATGTGGAAGGTGCGCATGGTGAGCTGCGTGCCCGGCTCGCCGATGGACTGGGCGGCAATGACGCCGACCGCTTCGCCGAGCTCGACCAGACGGCCCGAAGCCAAATTGCGCCCGTAGCAGTGGATGCAGACGCCGCGCTTGGACTCGCAGGTGAGCACGGACCGGATCTTGACCCGCTCGATGCCGGAAGCCTGGATGGCCGAAGCGAGGTCTTCGGAGATCTCCTGGTTCACCTCGACGATCGCATTGCCCTCGAAGTCCTTGATCCGCTCGAGCGAGACGCGGCCGATGATGCGGTCGCGCAGCGGCTCGATGATCTCGCCGGACTCGATAATCGGCATGACGTAGATGCCATCGGAGGTGCCGCAGTCGAGCTCGGAGACGATCACGTCCTGCGCCACGTCGACCAGCCGGCGGGTCAGGTAGCCGGAGTCCGCCGTCTTGAGCGCGGTATCCGCCAGGCCCTTGCGCGCGCCGTGGGTCGAGATGAAGTACTGCAGCACCGTGAGGCCCTCGCGGAAGTTCGCCGTGATGGGCGTCTCGATGATCTCGCCCGAAGGCTTGGCCATCAGGCCGCGCATGCCGGAGAGCTGCCGGATCTGCTGCTTGGAGCCGCGGGCGCCGGAGTCGGCCATGATGTAGATCGGGTTCATGGTCCCCTCCTTGTCCGCGTTCTTCATATTGTTGAACATTTCGTCCGCGACCTTCTCGGTGACCGAAGACCACAGCTGAATGACCTTGTTGTTGCGCTCGCCGTTGGTGATCGCGCCGTCCAGGTACTGCTGGGTAACCGCGACCACCTGCTGCTCGGCCTCGCGGACGACAGGGTACTTGGAGTCGGGGATGACCATGTCGTCGAGGCCGACCGACAGGCCGGAGCGGGTCGCGTACTGGAAGCCGAGCTCCTTGATCCGGTCCAGCATCTTGACCGTCGTTTCCAGGCCCAGGTTTAGATAGCAGTAGTTGACCAGCTGCCCGATGCCCTTCTTCTTGAGCAGGCCGTTGATGTACGGCATGCCGTGCGCGAGCGCGTCGTTCAGGATCGCGCGGCCGACCGTGGTCTGGATGAACTGCCGGTCGTACTGCACAGGCTCGGTGTGGGTCAGGTCCTGGTCGTCGTACGCCGTGGTCATGTCGAGCACGGGCCCGGAGTAGCGCAGGCGGATGGGGGTCAGGGTTTCAACCTCCTTCGCCTCGAGCGCCATCAGCACTTCCTCGGTGTTCGCGAACGCCCGGCCTTCGCCGCGTCCGCCCTTCTTGGCCTTGGTTAGGTAGTAAAGGCCCAGCACCATGTCCTGCGTCGGGACCGTGATGGGCTGGCCGGACGCGGGGGACAGGATATTGTGGGACGCGAGCATCAGCACCGATGCCTCGACCTGAGCTTCCGGTGAGAGCGGGATGTGGACGGCCATCTGGTCGCCGTCGAAGTCCGCGTTGAAGGCGGTGCAGACGAGCGGGTGGATTTTGATCGCCTTACCTTCGACCAGCACCGGCTCAAACGCCTGAATGCCCAGGCGGTGGAGCGTGGGGGCGCGGTTCAGCAGGACCGGATGATCCTTGATGACCTCTTCCAGGATGTCCCAGACCACGGGCTCCTGCATCTCCACCATCTCCTTGGCTTGCTTGATGGTGGTGCAATGGCCGGTCTGCTCCAAACGGTGATAGATGAACGGCTTGAACAGCTCGAGCGCCATCTTCTTGGGCAGCCCGCACTGGTGCAGCTTCAGCTCCGGGCCGACCACGATGACCGAGCGGCCCGAGTAGTCCACGCGCTTGCCGAGCAGGTTCTGGCGGAAGCGGCCCTGCTTGCCCTTGAGGGTGTCGGAGAGCGACTTGAGCGGGCGGTTGTTCGCCCCGCGCAGCACGCGCCCGCGCCGGCCGTTGTCGAACAAGGCGTCCACCGCCTCTTGGAGCATGCGCTTCTCGTTCCGGACGATGACCTCCGGCGCATGGAGATCCATGAGCTTCTTGAGCCGGTTGTTGCGGTTGATCACGCGGCGGTAGAGGTCATTCAAGTCGGAAGTCGCGAACCGTCCGCCGTCGAGCGGGACCAAGGGACGCAGCTCGGGCGGGATGACCGGGATGACGTCCAGGATCATCCACTGCGGCTTGTTGCCCGACTTGCGGAACGCCTCGACGACCTTGAGCCGCTTCGAGTACTTGAGCCGCTTCTGGAGCGATGTTTCGGTCTTCATCCTTTCCCGAAGCTCAATGGACAGCTCCTGGATCTCGACGCGCTTGAGCAGCTCCTTGATCGCCTCGGCACCCATCATGCCCTTGAAGCCGCTGGGCCGGTACTGCTGGTCGAGTTCGCGGAACTTGGTCTCGTCCTTGATGATCTCGCGCTCTTTGACCGGCGCGTCGCCCGGATCGACCACGACGTAGCTCTCGAAATAAAGCACCGCCTCGAGGTCGCGCAGGGAGATGTCGAGCAGGTGGCCGATGCGCGAGGGCAGGCCCTTGAAGAACCAGACATGCGAGCAGGGGGACGCGAGCTCGATGTGGCCGAGCCGCTCACGCCGGACCTTCGAGAGAGTGACCTCGACGCCGCACTTGTCGCAAATGACGCCGCGGTGCTTCATGCGCTTGTACTTGCCGCACAGGCACTCCCAGTCGGTGACCGGGCCGAAGATGCGGGCGCAGAACAGCCCGTCCCGCTCCGGCTTGAAGGTGCGGTAGTTGATGGTTTCAGGCTTGGTGACCTCGCCATGCGACCACGAGCGGATCTTCTCGGGGGAGGCGAGCTGGATGCGGATCGCGTCGAAGTCGGTGATGGGGCCGGACAGTTCGAATGGGCTGGAACGGTACAAGGGTGTTCCTCCTGCGCTCGGGGGCGCTTTCGGTCCCGGGGCTTGTGAGTTGCGGGCCGCGTTCGCCCCCGGGAGCGCTTGCTCGCGGAACGGCGGCCCTTTTTCGCTACAAAACTCTAAAACTGGGTCATCCTGGGAAGCGCAGCGACGAAGGACCTGCTTTTGCTCCTCCCGGAGGAACGCGTCAGTCCGCCGCCGCCATCAGCGGCTCGGGCGCGGGCAGCTTCGCCGCGTCCAGATCCGACTGCTTCATCAGCTCCACATCCAGGCACAGGGCCTGCAGCTCGCGGATGAGCACGTTGAACGACTCGGGCACGCCCGGCTCGATCGCCGCCTCGCCCTTGACGATGGCCTCGTAGATCTTGGTGCGGCCGAAGACGTCGTCGGACTTCGCGGTCAGGAGCTCCTGGAGGATGTAGGCCGCGCCATAGGCCTCGAGCGCCCACACCTCCATCTCGCCGAACCGCTGCCCGCCGAACTGCGCCTTGCCGCCCAGCGGCTGCTGGGTGATCAAGGAGTACGGCCCGATCGAGCGCGCATGGATCTTGTCGTCCACCAGGTGCGACAGCTTGAGCATGTAGATATAGCCGACCGTGACCGGCTGCTCGAACTCGTCGCCCGTCATGCCGTCGAACAGCGGCGTCTTGCCCGAGCTCGGCAGCCCCGCCGCCTTCAGGAGGGCCTTGATCTCGGTTTCGCGCGCGCCGTCGAACACCGCCGTGCCGAACCAGATGCCCCGCTTCATGCCGAGGCCGACCCGCATTACCTGCTCATCGTCGAGCTCGAGCAGCTGCCGCAGGGCCGCGGTCCCCTGGAACGCCTCCTTGAAGACCTCCCGGACCTGGTTCGCGCCCTCGGCCTGATCTTGGTGCTGCTTGACGAGCGCGGCGACCTTCGCGCCGAGCTCGTGCGCCGCCCAGCCCAGATGCGTTTCGAGAATCTGCCCCACGTTCATACGCGAAGGCACGCCCAACGGGTTCAGCACGATCTCGACCGGCGTCCCGTTCGGCAGGTACGGCATGTCCTCCTCGGGCAGGATGCGCGCGATCACGCCCTTGTTCCCGTGGCGGCCCGCCATCTTGTCGCCTACTGAAAGCTTGCGCTTCATGGCGATGTAGACCTTCACCAGCTTGATGACGCCCGGCGAAAGCTCGTCGCCCTTCTGCAGCTTCGCGATCTTGTCGTTGGTGATCTTGCGCAGCACATCGATCTGGCGCGAGGTCATCTCCTCGATCTCGTCGATCTGCTCGTTCACCCGCGGGTCCTTGTCGTTGTAGCGGATGCGCTTGAGGTTCTTGGTCGAGATCAGCTCGATCGTCTCGCGGTCGAGGATCATGCCCTTCGAGAGCAGCCGCTTGTTGGTCCGCTCGTCGTGGAGGTCGGCCTGAACCTCCTTGCCGCCCAGGATCATCTCCAGCCGCTTGAGCCGCTCGTCGGTGAGAATGCGGATCTCGTCGGCGAGGTTTTTCTCGAGCTTCGCGACCTGCTCGGCCTCGATCTGGAGCGCCCGCTCGTCCTTCTCCTGGCCCTTGCGGGAGAAGATCCGGACGTCGACCACGGTGCCCTCGATGCCCGGGGGGCAGGTGAGCGAGGCGTCGCGCACGTCCCCGGCCTTTTCGCCGAAGATGGCCCGCAGCAGCTTCTCTTCCGGGGTGAGCTGGGTCTCGCCCTTGGGCGTGACCTTGCCGACCAGGATGTCGTTGTGCCGGATCTTGGCGCCGATCCGGATCACGCCCGACTCGTCCAGGTCCCGCAGCGCGTGCTCGGAGACGTTGGGGATGTCGCGGGTGATCTCTTCCGGCCCGAGCTTGGTGTCGCGCGCCTCGATCTCGAACTCCTCGATGTGCACCGAGGTGTAGTAGTCCTCGCGGACCAGCTTTTCCGAGATCAGGATCGCGTCCTCGAAGTTGTACCCGCGCCACGGCATGAACGCGACCAGCACGTTCCGGCCCAGGCCCAGCTCTCCCTGCTCCGTGCAGGGCCCGTCCGCGATCACCTGGCCCTTGAGGACACGGTCGCCCTGGCGGACGATCGGCTTCTGGTTGATGCAGGTGTTCTGGTTGGACCGCTTGAACTTGGTGAGCTGGTAGATATCGGAGCCGACCTCGCGCGAAAGCTGCGTGGGGTGGTGCTCGCCTTCGACGCGGATGATGATGCGCTCCGAGTCGACCGAGTCCACCACGCCGTTGCGCCGGGCCGAGATGACCGCGCCCGAATCGCGTGCCGTCACGCCTTCCATGCCGGTGCCGACGAAGGGAGCTTCGGCGACCAGGAGGGGCACGGACTGCCGCTGCATGTTGGCGCCCATCAGCGCGCGGTTCGCGTCGTCGTGCTCCAGGAACGGCACGAGCGAAGCGGCGACGGAGACAAGCTGCTTCGGCGACACGTCCACGTAGTCGATCTCGTCGCGGGAGACCAGGACGAAGTTGCCCTGGCGCCGCGCGTTCACGAGCTCGGCGGTGATGCGCAGCTCCTCGTCAAGCTCCACATTGGCCTGCGCGATGGTGTGGCGGTCTTCCTCCCACGCGGAGAGGTAAAAGGAGAACGGCTCGTACTCAATGGTCCGCTTGCCCTCGGCGGCAAGCGCTTCGTTGCGCGTGATGGCCTCGGTCTTCTCCAGGTGGTCGCCGACCCTCAGCCCGCTTTCGCCGGCATTGGTGACCTGGACGTAATCGAGCAGCTGCGCGCCGCGGACACGCCGGTACGGGCTCTCGATAAAGCCGTACTCATTGATCCGCGCGAAGCAGGACAACGAGGAGATCAGCCCGATGTTCGGGCCTTCCGGCGTCTCGATCGGGCAGATGCGGCCGTAGTGCGTCGGGTGGACGTCGCGGACCTCGAAGCCCGCGCGTTCGCGGGAAAGCCCGCCCGGCCCCAGCGCCGAAAGCCGCCGCTTGTGGGTGATCTCGGAGAGAGGGTTGGTCTGGTCCATGAACTGCGACAGCTGCGAAGAGCCGAAGAACTCCCGGATCGCCGCCATGACCGGCTTCGCGTTGATCAGGTCGTGCGGCATCGCGGTCGACATCTCCTGGTACACGCTCATCTTTTCCTTGATGGCGCGCTCCATGCGCACGAGCCCGATGCGGAACTGGTTCTCCATCAGCTCGCCCACCGCGCGCACGCGCCGGTTGCCGAGGTGATCGATGTCGTCGACCGCACCGATGTTCTTGCGCAGCTTGAGCAGGTACCGGATCGTCGAGTAAAAATCGTCCGGGGTCAGCGTCCGGTGGTCGAGCGAGGTCGCGTCCTGGTTCTCGTACAGCTTGATGTTGAACTTCAACCGGCCCACGCGCGAAAAGTCGTACTTGCGCGGATCGAAGAACATGCCCTCGAACAGCGCGGTCGCCGTGTCCAGCGTCGGCGGGTCGCCCGGACGGAGCTTGCGGTAGATCTCGATCAGCGCTTCCTCGGGCTTGCGGACTGAGTCGCGCCGCAGCGTGTTGGTGATGATGTTGCCGACATCGTCCTTCTCCGGGAAGAAGACCTGGACCTCCGTAATACCGGCCTGGGCGATCTTGTGCAGCTTGTCCGGCGTCAGCTCCAGGTTGGCTTCGAGAAAGACCTCGCCGGTTTCGGTGTCGAGCGCGTCGGCGGCCAGCATCGCGCCGTCCAGGTCCGCGCCTTCGACTTCGATCTCCTGGACGCCGGCGGCGCGCAGGTTTTTCAGAATCGACGGAGAAATCTTGCGGCCGGCCGGGACGATCTCGCTCCCGTTGACCGTGATAGCCGCGGCCGGCTTGATGCCGAGCAGGTTGGTCGCGCCCTCGGCGGGCAGGGTCCACACCATCTTGCCGTCGCGGATCTTCAGCGTGTCGACCGTGTAGAACGCGCGCAGGATCTGCTCGTCGGTCCTGAGGCCGAGCGCGCGGAGAAAGATGGTGCCCAGGAACTTACGCTTGCGGTCGATGCGAACGTAGAGGGTATTCTTCTGGTCGTACTCGAACTCGACCCACGAACCGCGGTACGGGATGATCTTGCCCAGAAAGTACGTGCGGTTGTTGGCCGTCTCAAAGAATACGCCGGGCGAGCGGTGGAGCTGCGACACGATGACGCGCTCGGTGCCGTTCACGATGAAGGTGCCGTTTTCGGTCATCAGCGGGATGTCGCCGAAGAAGACTTCCTGCTCCTTGATGTCGCGCACGCTCTTGGCCCCGGTGTCGGGGTCCTTGTCGTAGATCGTCAGCCGGACCGTCACCTTAAGCGGCGCGGAGTAAGTCATGCCCCGCTCCTCGCACTCGGCCTGGTCGTACTTGAGCTGCAAGCCCACGGGGTCGCCGCACTTGTTGCAGAAGTCCGGGGTGTTCTTGTTGTAGGTGCCGCACTTGTGGCACAGGACATCGCCCGGGTGAAACGGGTCGGTGATGACCATGTTGCCGCAGTTGTGGCAGGCCGTCCGAAGGTGATGCAAGCCCTTCAGGTGGCCGCACTTGCACTCCCAGTTGCCAATCGAGAAGTCCACGAAGTCCAGCTGCGAGATGTTGCGGAAGTCCGTAATCGGAAACACCGACGTAAACACCGAGTGGAGCCCGTTGTCGTCGCGCTCCGACGGAAGTTTGTCCATCTGGAGAAAGCGCTCGTAGCTCCGGCGCTGCACTTCGATCAGGTTGGGGATCTGGATCGGGGTGGGAATCTTGGAAAAGTCGAGTCGGCTGCGAAGGGCGCGGATCTCGTTCGGCATCGGGTGGCTCCTCTGGTGGCCCCGGGTTCACGAGAGGTGGCCGGCTGCCCGGGGGTCCCCGCAGCCTGCGCTCGCTTGCACTGTGCCCGGGCGAGGCTCGCTTGCCGCTGCCTCGTTCAGCGGAAAGCCACCCGGCGAAACCTGAAACCCATCCCGCCCAGTTTGCCAAAAGGCTCCGGGGAAGGTAGGGTGACGCTAAGCAGCCCGCCTGCGGAACTCAGTCCCGCACGCCGGCCGCCTCGAATGCAAAAGGGCTTGCCGCCACGAGGACCGCAAGCCGGACCGATGGAAGCTACAGATCGTAAGCAGCCCCAGCGGCGACTCGCTCGGGCGCGGTACGCGGGTGGCTGAAGCTGTTTGAGGCGCGGTCGGGGCAGACGGCTGCGTAGGCCCGCGAACGCCTTACGCGGGAAACGGACATGGATTGCGATCGCTGTGAAGGAGAACCAAGCGGTAGCTCGGGTGTGGGCGGCACAAAGATGAGAATACTGCACTTTTGTAACCAGTGCAAGCGAAAGCGGCTCCGGGTTGCTTCCCGGAGCCGCTTTCTTTGTGGTAGGAAGGCTGCTACTTGATCTCGACCGTGGCCACGCCGTCGAACTTCTTCTTGATCGCCTCCGCATCTTCCTTGGAGATGTTCTCCTTGAGCGGCTTGGGCGCGCCGTCGACCAGGTCCTTGGCTTCCTTCAGACCCAGTGCGGTCACCTCGCGCACGGCCTTGATGGTGTTGATCTTGTTCGCGCCGGCGTCCTTGAGGATCACCGTGAACTCGGTTTGCTCGACTGCTGCTTCGGCAGCCGCCGCGCCGCCGCCGCCCGCCATCATCACTGGGGCCGCGGCAGCCGCCGAAACGCCGAGACGCTCTTCGAGCTTTTTGACCAGGGCCGCCGCGTCGAGCAGCGTCAGCCCGACGATCTGTTCTTCCAACTGCGCCAAATCCGCCATGTGTTTCTCCCTTTTGGTTCGTCTGTGTGTTTACCCGGAGCAAGCTCCGGTCTGTTTCCCTTGGCGGCGGCGGTTCCGGTTTCCGATGTGCCCAGACCAGCACCCCGGCTCCGCTTGCCTTGCCAAACTCAGCCGCCCGGCCGCAGTCCCCCCGCGCCCGGGCGCAAACTCTCGATCGGGCCTACTACCCTTCGACCGGCTGTTCCGTCGCCACCGCTTCGGCTTGCGAGGGCTCGACCGCTTCCGTCGCGACCGCTGCTTCCGGCGTGGCCGCCGCGGGTGCCGTGCCTTCTGAGACCGGCGAGGCCGCCCGTTCGGCGGTCGCGGTGGAGGCAGAAGCCGCGCTCGCCGAAACGGCGGCGAACTTTTCCTTCTCGATGCCCTGCCCCAGCACAACCGCCAGGTCGCGCCCGGTCGCCGCCATCACCGTCGCCAGCCGCTGCGCGGGCGCGTTGATCAGGAACAGGAGTTTCGCGAACAGCTCTTCCTTGCCCGGCATCGTCGCCAGCGCTTGAACCTCCGCGACATTGATCACCTTGCCATCGACGATGCCGAGCTTGAAGGTGAACTCCGCGTTGTCCTTAACCCAGGCCGACAGCGCCTTCGCAAGCGCGACCGGATCGCCGCTCGTGTAGGCGACCGAGGACACGCCTTTCAGCCCCTGAAGCGCCTCGGCGATACCCGTACCCTCGCCCGCGCGGCTGGCCAGCTTGTTCTTGACGACGCGGTAGCGCCCGCCCGCTTCACGCACCTTTTGCCGCAGCGCGAAATCCTGCGAAACCGTCAGCTTGGTAAACGTCCCGATAATCGCGCTGGTCGAGCCTTTGAGCTCCGTAGCGAGCTGCTCGACCTTTTGCGCCTTTTTTGCCCGTGTTAACGCCATGACACCATCCGATTCTTCTGTGAGCGCGCGAGCCGCGCGCGAAAGTGCTTAAGCCTTCGCGGCCGTGTCCGCGATCGCGGTATCGAGCATCACGCCGGGCCCCATCGTCGAGGACATCGTGATGCCCTTGACATACTTGCCCTTGGCCGCCGACGGCTTGGCCCGCATCACGCTCGTGATCACGGTCATCGCGTTCTCGATCAGCTTTTCCGGGGGGAACGAGCTCTTGCCGACTGGCACATGCACGAGCGCGGTCTTGTCGGTGCGGAACTCGACCTTGCCGGCCTTGATCTCCTTGATCGCTGCCGCTACGTCGCTGGTCACGGTGCCCGTCTTCGGGTTCGGCATCAGGCCGCGCGGGCCCAAAACCTTGCCCAGCCGGCCGACGGACCGCATCATGTCCGGCGTCGCGATCAGAGCGTCGAAATCGGTCCAGCTTTCCTTCTGAATGCGCTCGACCATCTCCTCGCCGCCGACAAACTCGGCCCCGGCCGCCTCGGCCTCGCGCAGGCGCTCGCCGGAGGTGATGACAGCCACACGCTTGGTCTTGCCCAGCCCGTGCGGCAGCACCACCGTGCCGCGCACCATCTGGTCCGCGTGGCGCGGGTCCACGCCCAGCCGCAGGGTGATGTCGACGTTCTCATCGAACTTGGCGAACTTGATCTTCTGGATGAGCGGCACCGCGTCGGTCAGCGTGTACGGCCGTGGTTCGACCTGCGCGCGCGCTGCTGCCATGTTTTTGGTTTCTGCTTTTGGCATGCGACTTCCTGTCTTCCACGGCTACGGTTGTGTACCGGCTGTGGTGCGAAACAACCCTATGAGCATGGCAGATTCCGGAAACAAGTGCAACTCATAGGCTTAGTCACGCGAACCGTCGCTCCCGCAAATCGTGTTCTGCGTTACAGGCCGGGCCAGAACACCCGGCGGCAAGCTTGGATCGAAGGCCGCCAGGCGCGCCCGCAACATAGGCACGGCGTCGGGGCTGGTCGCCCAAATGAACACAGATCGCCGTGCTACGTAAACCGATGGGCCGAAAACCGGGTGTCCGGCGATATACAGCATCGAGGGCGCATTCGGGATCGTCCAGCGCTCCACACACGTCCATCCCAGGGGCATGCGCTCCAGAGCCACGAACTCGGGATTGAGCACCGCCACGGGAGCGTGCGCCTCGGCAGCCATGCGAGCCAACGCCTCCGCCGTCCACCGGTCATCCATCTTTAAGTGGGTGACCTGATTCGAGCCCAGCCCGAAAGGGTCGATCACCGGCGTTGTCCGCTCGAAGCTCACCATGCCGATATCCGTGGCCACCACTGCGTCGCCGGCATAGCTGACGGCCAGAAAGCGCGCCACCTGCGCCTGCTGCTCGTAGATTTCACGCGCTCCTTCCTCGACGGTGATTTCCGTACGGGCCATGCGAAAGAGAAAGTTGCTCGCCAGGAAGAGCAACAGTGCTGCCGCGTAGCGCTCGCCGCGCAGGTGGGGCAGCGCAAGCGCCTCTGCCGCCAGCAGCCCGGCAGACACGACTTCAAGGACAACCAGGTAAGACTCATACCGGTACCCCCACCCGATCTCGGCGACGGAAACATGAAGCAGAAGGAGCGCTACCGACAAACTGGTAAATTGCACCGCGGGGCGCGCAAAAGCATCCGGCATTCGCCATCGCAGAAACGCAACCGCCAGAACAAGCGCGCAGCCGACCGGCATGTAGCCCTGATGAAGCCCGTAGGGATGCAGCAGACGGAAGGAAACTGTTGCGAGCGTCCGCCCGTGCACGGCTTTGAGCAGGACAGAGTTGGGCAGCAGGTACGCCCCATGCCGCACCGCATACCAGCCGAAACCAGCGATGGGTAAAACCCCGAGAACTGCTGCATAGCACGCAGGCCTCCACCGGCCGTTGCTTGCCAGCAAAATACAGGCCAGGGCCACCGCGAATGCCCCTTCAAAGCGGGTGAGCACGGCAAGCAAAACGCTGCCGTATAAGCCTCCCGCAACGTGTGCGTCGAGCGGTCTACCGGCTGGCGTCTGGACCACCCGGACGGTGGAACCAAACAGGCACACAACCGAGAACACCTGCAGCACATGCTCCATGCCGACAAAGGTGAGCAGCACTAGAGGCCCTGCGAGCACAATCAAAAGCAGCGTGCAAAGCTCAAGCGCCGGTGACGGTCGCCGCGCGAATGCTTTCCACACCGCGTGGACCGCGGCCAGCACGAGCAGGCACAGGACTGCATTGCAGGCGAGCAGCAGGACGATGTGCGCCCCGAACACCGCAAATACCACGGCGAGCAGACCGGGCCATGCGATTGAGGACGAGGCCGCCGCGAAAACTCCGGGGGAGATGCCGTACGTCCCATAGCGCACGAGATTGCGTGCGATCGCCGCGTGGATGTATGGGTCGTCCAGCGTAAACCACTGCTGGCCGTGTGTACGACGATGCACCAAAATTAAGTGCAATCCAAACAGTGCCAGGTACAACGAAACGGCCCCAAGCAGGGGCCGCATATCCTTTCGAACAATCACAACCACCTCGGGGGCTATCGTACCCGCGAGCGTACCGGTTGGCTACTCAGCCTGCATTCATGCCGTGACTTCGATCCCCATCGACCGAGCCGTGCCCTTGATGCTTTTGATCGCCGTTTCCACCGAGGCCGCGTTCAGATCCGGCATCTTCTGCGTTGCGATCTCGCGCACCTGAGCTTCCGACACCGTGCCGACCTTGGTCTTGTTTGGCACGCCCGAGCCCTTCTGCAGCCCGGCCGCCTTCTTCAGCAGCACTGCCGCGGGCGGCGTCTTGGTCACGAAGGTGAACGTCCGGTCCACGTACACGGTGATGACGACCGGGATCACCAGGCCCTCCATCTCCTTGTTCGAGGTCCTGGCGTTGAACTGCTTGCAAAACTCCATGATGTTGACCTGCGCCTGGCCGAGCGCGGGGCCGATCGGCGGGGCCGGCGTCGCCTTGCCCGCGATGACCTGGAGCTTAACGTAGGTTTGGACTTTCTTTGTAGGCGGCATCTGTTTCCCTTTCCGTTCTGCAAGGCCGGTGTCGGCCCAAATCTCAGGAGAGGGTCACTCTACCCTCTACCCTCCACACTCTATCCTTCGACCTTTTCCACTTTGCCGAACTCGAGCTCGACCGGCGTCGACCGGCCAAAGATGGTCACCATCACCTTCACGGTCTGGCGGTCCTCGTTGACCTCGTCCACCAAGCCGTTGAAATTCGCAAACGGGCCTTCGGTAATCCGGACCGACTCGTTCTTTTCGAACTTAATCTTAAGCTGCGGCTTGTCCTTGCTGGCTTCCTGCCGGTTCAAGAGCGACGAAACCTCTTCCTCGCTCAACGCCACCGGCTTGTCGCCCGTGCCCAGAAAGCCGGTCACCCGCGGGGTGTTCTTGATGATGTGCCACAGATCGTTATCGAGGTCCATCTCGACCAGCACGTAGCCGGGCAGGAACACCTTTTCGCTGGTCTTCTTCTTGCCGTTTACCAGCTCCGTAACCGACTCGAGCGGGATAATCACCCGGCCGATCTTCTGTTGCAGCCCGTACGCGATGATGCGGGTCTCGATCGCCTCGCGCACCTTGCGCTCGAATCCCGAGTAGGCGTGGATAATGTACCACTTGAACCGCTCGTTCGCGGGCGGCTCGAGCGTGGAAGCGCCGTCTGCCGCGACCGGTTCAGCTTCCATCGTTTCAATTTGTTGCTCGTCAGCCATGCGGTCCTTTACTTGTTCCGGTATTGCTTATGATCCGCCCAGCGAGTGCAGAAGCACCTGGAGCAGGTAGCCCAGAATCGAATCGACAATGTAGAAAAACGCCGCGAACGCGAAGACGGCCAGAATGACCACCGTCGTCGTGGACTGCACCTCAGCGCGCGAGGGAGAGTTGACCTTGCGCAGCTCGCCGCGCACGTCGCCCAGAAACTCGCGGCCGCGCTCGATGGGATTCGGCCGGTGCGGCCCGCTTTCCGGTGCCGCTTGGAGTGCCGCTGCCTTAGCCATCGGTTTGTCTCGATCCTTCACGGGCATGCGCCCAACTCCCTCCGCGGCCCGCGCGGAGATCTGCTGTCGAATATGGCGGGGGCGCTCGGATTCGAACCGAGAAGTTCGGTTTTGGAGACCGACAGTTTAACCGTTGAGCTTACGCCCCCGTGTTGCGCTCCCCGGCTAACCGGGGAGCCGTTGCCGCTTTACTTGGTTTCCTTGTGCGGCGTGTGCTTTCGGCAGCGATTGCAGAACTTCGAGAACTCAAGGCGGCCCGTGGTCGTCTTCTTGTTCTTCGTCGTTGAGTAATTCCGCTCCTTGCACTCCCCGCACGCCAACGTCACGATTTCACGCATTTCAGTATCCTAAACCCTTTCCGCTGCTCAGGCCAAACGGCCTGTCTCGCGATGCTTGCACGTCTACACCGAGGATGTACTCCCAGCGAAGTAGAAAATGATGCTCTTGCCGCTCTCGAAAGACGCGAAGCCAGAGACCGAAATCGTCAGCCTCTACAATCTCCGCGATGAGCGGTCCGTTCGCATCGCAGTGGATCGACACCGCATCGAGGACTTCACGACCCGCCTCCGTAACCAGGAGCGAAGCCACCCTGTTCTGAAGATTCACGAAACTTTCAGTTCGGGGGTGTAAGGCAGAACGGCAACGGACGCAATGCGGCGTAAACCGTCCAACGCGTCGGCCTTGCCGGCGTCGAGCAGATCGTCGACAACCTCTTCACGAATCTCAAACCAAAACTCGCGATCCGAAATGCTTGCCACAGCCCGATATCGCCCTCGCAGAGTCTCAAGAAGCACGCTTTGCAGAACAGCTTGCGGGTTGCTTTCCCTCAACAGCGACTGCAAAAGCACCGCAAAGGACTGCGTTCGCTCCGCCCACTCTCTCGCACCCAGCTCACCCGCATACTTGATTCTCGCGAACTGCTCTTCAGACCAGTGGCTGCGTTCAGCCTCTTTCTTCTCCTGTTCCGTCAGGTCGGGCAAGCTTGAAAGCGGAACTTGGTATGCGGCTTGCCTGCTCTTGTTTGTAGACCTTGGCCCGTCGACCCACACTTCCATGCTTACCCTCCTTTCCTAGGAGTAGCCCGCTTGCCTAGTTCAGGATCTCCGAGATCGTCCCCGCGCCCACGGTCCGGCCGCCTTCGCG
>CAXTTW010000013.1:14486-15795 GCA_964247255.1 uncultured Acidobacteriaceae bacterium | reverse complement strand
GTCCCGAGGCGGCGCTGACCATCCTCGCGGGGCTGGGCGCGGCGAGCCTACACTGGATCGGCTGGGTGATCGGGCCGATCATCGCGCTGCTCGTGGTCCTGTACCTGTCCTACCGGCAGACCATCGTCGCCTATCCGTCGAACGGTGGCGCCTACACGGTCGCCAAGGAGAACCTCGGCGAGGGCGCGGCGCTGCTCGCGGCGGCGGCCCGCGTCCTCGTAACGCCGCCCGTCCTCTCCATCGTATGCTTCAAGCGGCGGAATGGGTTGGGGCACGCCCGCCGGTGTAACCGCCACAAAGGTCAGGTAGGCGGAGGCGACGTGCCGCATAGACCCGGCCAGCGCATTCTCAGCCCACACCTTGACACCCACCTCCATGGAGGTGCGGTAGCCCCGGTTGACGCGCGATTTGAGGATCAGCAGCTCGCCCACATGGACCGGCGCGATGAAATCGATGTGGTCCATGGACGCGGTGACCACGTGAGACCGCGAGTGCCGGTAGGCGGCCATGGCGGCCACGAGGTCGATGAAGTGCATCAAGCGCCCACCCAGCAGGTTGCCGAGCGTATTGGCGTCGTTGGGCAGCACCAGCTCGGTCATCTCGGACTCCGAGTGAGCAGGAGTTTGCGCGTCGGCGCGCGGATCGGTCATGCGGGCTCGGTTCCAGTCTGGCGAAAGCGACAGTCGCCGTTCGATACAATGGGCTGATTCAGTTTCAGCGCTCGCAAGTCTTTGTACAACAGCAGCGCTTCCTCCTGTCCGGAATCGAATCTACAAAATACTGTAAAGGAGGGCACCCGCATGGATAAGACGGCGATGCTGGGTCAGATACTCGAGGCCAACCCGAAGGACGCATTCGCGCGCTACGGCCTGGCAATGGAGTACGCCGGCCGCGATGACTTCGCGCGAGCCCTGCCGGAGTTTAACGCCCTGCTGCGCGACAACCCGGGCTACACGCCCGGCTACTTCATGGCGGCGCAAACGCTGGCACGCGCCGGGCAGCCCGACAAAGCCATCGATCACCTGCGGCAAGGCATCGCGAGCGCGCGCAACGAAGGCAACGCCCATGCCGAGCGCGAAATGCAGGCCATGCTCGACGAACTGGAACTGGACAGCTAGCCCGGAAAGGCAGCGGTTCACTCACACGCCGCGGGGCAGATCCCCGCGGAGGCCCGAAAGGCACAGCTCCTCAATGAAGATCGCATTGTTCCCCCTCGACATGGTGCTGTTCCCCGGAGTACCGCTCCCTTTGCACATCTTCGAGGAGCGCTACAAGGAGATGGCCATGGAGTGCCTGGGCGGGGAGCTGC
>CAXTTW010000013.1:0-14476 GCA_964247255.1 uncultured Acidobacteriaceae bacterium | reverse complement strand
GGGTCGTCCGCGCGCAGCGTGAGGGGTTGGCCATCGCCGGCTGCTCGGCGGCCATCGCGCGTGTGCTCAAGCGCTACCCGGACGGCCGCATGGACCTTCTATGCGAGGGCAAACGGCGCTTCGAGATCGAACAACTGGACAACTCACGGTCGTTTCTGCAGGCGGAGGTCGATTTCTTCGACGACGAGCCGGTGGACACCACGCGCGACGATCGCGCCGCCTGTGTCGCCCTGCACATGGAAGTGCTGGCGTTGGCAGGGATCGGGCGCGAAAGTTACTCGCTCGACCTGGACCAGCCGCTCTCCTTCCAGCTCGCCTGGGAGCTGCCGGCCGACCTCGGCTTCAAGCAGGCGCTTTTGGTAAGCCGCTCGGACCGCGAACGGACCGAGATGCTGCGCGAGTTCTACGAGGACATTCTGCCCAAGCTGCGGATGGGCTCGGGCGCGCGCGCCAACGGCACCTCCCGCAATGGACACGGGCCAGTGATGTAAACGGCGCCAATCCTGCTTCGCGTCCCCCGCGGGCTGCCCACGCGGGTAATCGCGTATCCTAAGTCAATAGCCGCTGTCCGTTCTTTTGCGCGAAGCGGTCCAGTCCGATCTACTCCGGCGCATCCGCCCTTCCCGTTCAGGAGCTGTTTCTGTATGGCCTCTCTTTCCTCCCCGACTGCTGCCGCTTCTCTTCCGAAAACGCTCGGCGAACTCCGCAGCAACCCCACCTACGGCGAAGCCCGTCTGCGCGGCCGCTCCGTTAAGGACGAGATGCGGGAAAATCTGCTGGCGCGCTTACGGGAGCAGCGTGGGTCGGACCTGCCGCTGTTTCCCGGCATCGTGGGCTACGACGATACGGTGGTGCCGCAGATCGTCAATGCCGTGCTGTCTCGGCACAACTTCATCCTGCTCGGCCTGCGCGGGCAGGCCAAGAGCCGCATCCTGCGCGCGCTGACCCACCTGCTCGACGAGTGGGCGCCGTACATCGCGGGGTCCGAAATTCGTGACAACCCATGGAAGCCGCTCGCGAAGCACTCGCGAGACCTGATCGCCGCCCACGGCGACCATACTCCGATTGCCTGGATGAGCCGCGATGACCGCTACGTGGAAAAGCTGGCAACCCCGGACGTGACCGTGGCCGATCTGGTCGGCGACCTGGACCCGATCAAAGCGGCGCGCGGCGGGCAGGATCTTTCTAACGAACTGACCATGCACTACGGCCTCCTGCCACGCGCCAACCGCGGGATCTTCGCCATCAACGAAGTGCCGGACCTTGCGGGCAAGATCCAGGTCGCGCTGTTCAACATCATGCAGGAGGGGGATGTCCAGATCAAAGGCTACCCTGTCCGCCTCCAGCTCGACGTGGCCATCGTCTTCAGCGCGAACCCCGAGGACTACACGGCGCGCGGCAAGATCGTGACCCCGCTCAAGGACCGCATCGGCTCCGAAATCCGCACGCACTACCCGGAAACGCTGGCCGAAGGCATCGCGATCACCGAGCAGGAAGCCTGGGCGGAGCGCGGCGGAAACGGGATCGAAATTCCCCGCTACCTGCGCGAGATCGTCGAGCAAGTGGCTTTTACCGCACGCGGCGACAAGCGCGTGGATAAGCGGTCCGGCGTGTCGCAGCGCCTGCCGATCTCGACGATGGAACTGGTGCTGTCGAACGCGGAGCGGCGCGCCATCCTGCACGGAGAGGATCAGGTACTGCCGCGCATCAGCGATCTGTACACCGCGATGCCCGGCATCACCGGCAAGATCGAGCTGGAGTATGAGGGCGAAATGCGGGGCGCGGACACGGTAGTTCGGGAGTTGATTCGCGGCGCGATCGCGTCGGTGTACGATGGATACTTCGCCGAGATGAACACCCAGCAGATCGAGCAGTGGTTCAACCTGGGCGGCTCGCTCAAGATCGACGATACCGAGCCGTCGGCAGGGATCGCTGCGGAGCTGAAGCAGATTCAGGGGCTGTTCGAAAAGCTGCAACCGCTCGGGATCAAGACCGGAGATTCCGCAGAACGCCTGGTCGCCGCGGCGGAGTTTTTGCTGGAAGGCATGGTCGCGCACCGGCGGCTGAGCCGGAGCGAGGAGCGGGGCTTCTCGGCCGGGGAAAAGCGCCGCAATGAGCGGGAGCGTACGGCCGGCAATGACGAGCAGGCCTATGAGGCGTGGCAGAACCGCAAATCGAAGCGCGGCGGGCTGAATTAAAGGGTCGCATTTCGAAGAGCCCCGCTCACAAGCGGGGCTCTTCTGTTGGTCGGGGTTTACACGAAGCCCAGGTTGCCGGTGGAGAAGTTGGACAAGCCGGGGAACATCGCCGGCAGCGCCGACGCCGGAACGCCGAACCAGGCCGCCAAGGTCGCCATATACTGCGACAGCGCGACGCCGGGCACGAACCGGCCCGAGCCGTCCAGGTCGTCCGGCCCGTTCAGCTGCAGATTGGGGAAGTTTCCATAAATCCGCCCTCCCCGGACCGGGCCGCCGACAACGAAGTGGTGGCCGCCCCAGGCATGGTCGGAGCCATTAGCGGTGTTCATGGTGAGGGTTCGCGAAAAGTCGGATGCCGTAAACAAGGCGACGTTGTTGTACAGCCCAAGCTCCTGCATCACCTGCGTGAATGTGCCCACGGCGCCGTCGATGGAGCTATACAGCCCAGGCTGGAAGACGTCCTGCGCCGCGTGGGTGTCGAAACCGCCCGCGTCGATGAGGAAGATCTGCCGGCGCGCACCGATAGCGCTGTGCAGCTGCATCATGGTAGCCACGGTGTAGAGCTGGCCGGAGATGGGGTTGGACGGGTCGAACGCCGTGCGAAACCCCTTGGCTCCGGACAGGATGCCATTGTAGAAGCTGTTGTACTTGTAAGCCTGCTTGTAGATCTGCTCGTCGGCCTGGATAAGGTTGACGTTATTGTTGAAGTTGAGCAGCTGCTGCGCCGCGGCCGCGCGCGGGTAGCAGGCCAAGCCGTCCGCGCACCAGAAGTTGGCCCCTTGCGCGGCTGCCCCCGCCGAGAACGGCGTGGAAGTTCTGCCCCGCCCAAAGTTCGAAGCCACGCCGAGCAGGGTCACCATCGGCAGGTCCGTGGTGTTGTAGGCGGGGGTGAGTAGGTCCGCGGTCAGGCCGGACCAGCTTTGGTTCTGGCTCGGCGCGTAGCCGCCGCTTTCCCACGCTTCCTGCTGCGAATCATGGCCGTACAACAAAGTGGGGAGCTGAGCGGTGGCGCTTTTTACTTGCGCGGGTGTGGTGGGCTGCACCAGCGGGCCGACGTTCGCGATAACCGCTGCCTGGCCGGAGTTGAAGGTTTGCTGGAGGTTTTTGAAGGCCGGGTTGAGACCGTAGCCGGTGCTGCCCAGCGGCAGCATCTGGTTCTGCCCCACCGCAAAGCCGCCGCGCGCCTGACTGTACGCGCTGTACTGCGAACCGCCCAGCGGCACGATCATGTTGTTGCTGTCGTTGCCGCCCCGCAGGAACAAGCACACGATCGCCTTATAATCCGAGCTGCCGCTCGACTGAGCGAAGGCCGACATGGAGCGGAGGGGGGACTGGCCTGCCATTTGCGCGAGCGCCGCCCAGGACGCCGTTTTCAGGAAACTTCTGCGTTGCATGGAACTCTCCGGGTTGTAAGATTGACGCTCTACAGCATGACCTTGTACTGCGGCGAAGTTACGATGAGATAGACGGCCATGCGCACCATCGTCGCCGTGTCCTGGTTCTGGATGGCGGTCACGATCGCCTGTTGCATGTCCTGTGTCATGGTCCCGTGCAGCAGCAGCGCGCTGAGCGTGTTGACGAACTGGGTCGGACCTTGTTGCACAGCGGCTTGGTACCACATACTCGACGGACCGAGGTCGAAGCTAAATTCGTTGCTTCCCGAGGCTGGAACACCGAAATTGTTGTGCAGTACATCTTCCAGGTGGAGAACCGCCCATGCCAGGGTCTCGACGTTTTCGTTCTCGAACTCCGGACCGTATAAGCCATTGCTCAGCTGGTAATCCGGCGAGTAATAACTGAAGACACTCGGGGCAGCGTGAGGGGTTTCGTCCAGATTGGACAGCCAAAGGTCGAAACGGCTCTCGTAGATGTTGACGTAGGGAAAGACCGCGCCCGACTTAGCCCCAAGTGCACGCATGATCGACGTCCACCACAGGATCGGATCCCGCAATTTACCGCCGTTCGCGTCTGAAGCCGTCAGCGAGTCGGCGGCGCGCGCTTCCGGGTCGAGCAGAACCGCCTTGATCACGGCCTTCATGTCGCCGCGCACACCCGCGCCATTATTGATGAAGACCCCGGCAACGCGGGAGATGTACGCCGGCGAAGGATTGCTGCGCACCAAGCTCTGGATCAAGCGGCGGCAGACGAAAGGCGGCAGGGAGGGGTCGTTGAAGATGTTCTGGAGTGCCGCATCGAAGTCCTGCTGGGCCGACTGCCCGGCCGGCAAAACGGTGCCGCGCAAAAGCGTTTTCGCGACCGTGCTGTGCTTGCCGGGGAAAGGGATCATCGGGCAGTTTTGGCCCGGGGGATCCGGGTACCAGTACCCGTAGGGAATCGGCGGAACGCCGCATACATCGTTCGTGGCGAAGGTCCAGCCCGTGTAGGCGAGGGCGAAGTTCTGCACTACATCCTGCGTGTAATTGGGCACCGGGTTGCCGTTGGCGTCGAGCTTGGGCGTCCCGTCCTGGTTGAGCGCGGTCGCTCCGATCGAAAATAGCTGCATCAGCTCGCGGGCGAAGTTCTCGTTGGCGCGCTGCCCCGGACCGGGAGCGAAGCTGTTCCCCATGTTCAGGTACCAGCCCATGGCTGAAGAGAGCGAAACGTCGCGCATCAGCGTGTACCAGTTGCCGAAGGCGTCCCTAGACAAAGTGTTCAGGAAGTACGGCATGTAACGGGGGTCGACGGAAGGCACCGACACGACGAAAAGCTTGCTCAGTTCAAAGGCCACGCGCTGCCGGAGCTGATCCTGGCCGAAAAGGATGTCGTTCCACCAGTAGTATTCGTTAGGGCACTCGAAGGAGCCGCAATCGCCGGGACTTACAGGCGCCCGATTCGCCGCCGGCATCTGATAGGCCGGCACGGCGAATTGTTGGTCAATATATGCACTCAGCCCTATATTTTCTACATTGAACATATCGTTGGCCGTCGGGCCGAACGAGGCTTGGTTCAAGAGGCGGCCCGCGGACTGGAGAGACGTAGCGGTTTGTGAGTTCCAACCGGTGTTGACGATGGGGCTGCCGAGCCCGAACGCCTGGATAGCCGGGATCGCAAGCGCGCCTACCAGCAATGTGCGTGCCAGCCTGATGCCCCGGCACATAAATGTGTTGCCAAGAAAAGTCATCGATCCAGCTCCTTCGCTTTCAGTACATTACTTGAGATTTTCGACATGGCAAGAGGCAATTTCTTATGAAACTGCATCCGCGACATCTTTACCCCTACTTCGAAGATATTACCCATGCTTCCTGCAACTATGACATTCCCCGTAAGGGGGATTTCAAGGTGTAGTAACGGTACCGATTAGTCACTTGTCACCGCCCTTTCACAAGACGGTGCCTCGACTCTGCCCCTTTCGAGGGACGCGCGCTCGTGCGGAGCCGCTGCGCCGTCAAGCCCAACCCGGCACCGGCGGTTGCGTCGCCCACGCCGAAGGGCGGACAATCGAAGAATGAAGCGCGTTCGCTATAGCAAATACGACGGCGATTTGGCCGCCGAGCTCGACATGGAGAATCTGCTCGAAGCCTTGCAGGATTACCTGCTCGACTCCGGCTTTCGCAATCCCATGACGCAGTTCCAAGACCTGGAACAGACCATGGACGACCTCAAGGAGGCCCTGCGCCGCGCCGTGGAGTCGGGCGAGCTGTTCGATCAGGCGACTCAGGAGAAGATCCAGCAGATGCAGGCCGAGGGCAAGTTCGACCAGTTTCTCGACCAGCTGATGGACCGCATGGAGCAGGAAAACTATATCCGCACGCCCGGCGAGCCGAACGGGGAGCCGGGCCAGGGCCAGGCCGGGCAGGGCGACTCGAACGCCCGCTTCGAGGTCACGGACAAGAGTCTCGATTTTTTGGGCTTCAAGACGCTTTCGAACCTGCTCGGCTCGCTCGGCAAGGCCAGCGCGGGCCGGCACGACACCCCGCACTACTCCACCGGCGTCGAGAACAGCGGCGGGTCGAAACAGTACGAGTTCGGCGACACGCTCAACCTGGATACCACCGCTACGCTCGGCTCCGCGATCGCCCGCCAGGGTACCGGCTCGCCGCTCGAGCTCGAGTACTCCGACCTCCACGTTCACCAGTCCGAGTACCAAAGCTCCTGCGCGACCGTGGTCATGCTCGACTGCTCGCACTCCATGATCCTGTACGGCGAGGACCGGTTCACCCCGGCTAAGCGCGTCGCCATGGCGATGTCTCACCTGATCCGCACGCAGTACCCGGCCGACTCGCTTTCGCTCGTGCTTTTCCACGACTCAGCCGAGGAGCTGCCCATTTCGCAGCTGCCGCGCGTCAAGGTCGGGCCGCACTACACCAACACACGGGAAGGCCTGCGGGTGGCGCGCCGGATCCTGGAACGCCAACGCAAGGACATGAAGCAGATCGTCATGATCACCGACGGCAAGCCCTCCGCCCTGACCTTGCCCGACGGACGCATCTACAAGAACGCTTTCGGCCTGGACCCGCTGGTGGTCAGCGAGACGCTCGAAGAGGTCAACCGCTGCAAGCGCTCGAATGTGATGATCAATACCTTCATGCTCGCGAGCGACTACGGGCTGATGCAGTTCGTCCAGAAGGTCACCCAGATGTGCCGGGGCAAAGCCTACTTCACCACCCCCGATACCCTCGGCGAGTACCTGCTGATGGACTACATGCAGCGCAAGATGAAGACTGTGCATTAACTTGCAGCGTAAGCCTTCAAGAACACTTGAATTGCACTCTCGACCCTGGCGGGCAGCTCAGCTCGTATTTGCTCTCGCTGTACGCCAAGTGAGAGCTGGAAGTTTGAAAAGCCCTGCCATAGTCCAAATAGATGTTCAGCGGCCTGGGCTGGATCTTCGACGGCAATCTCTCCCTTTTTCGCGGCAGCGGCGAGGATGCCTATTAGATTCTGCCTCGTTCTTCCAGGCCCGGATTCGTAGAAGCGTCGCGCCAGTCCTGGGTGCCGGCTGAGCTCTCCGGCAACCGCATTGTAAAAAGCGACTGCCGGGTCGCTCAGCAGAAACGTGAGAATTCCAAGGCCGAATGTTCGCAGGACCTCCTCAAGACTTTCATCCGGTATCGTCCCCGGTCCAAGTCGCTGTGCAGCCTCGATGCGCTGCATCTCCCGAAGCACCCCCGCCTCGAAGAGAGCGGCCTTGTCCTGAAAATGTTTATAAAGCGTGGCCTTAGCTACTCCGGCTCTCTCGGCGACCATTTCGAGTGAGACACCCTCCACACCCCGCTCGAGAAACAGAACCCATCCCGCATCGAGAATGGCTTCGAGTTTCCGCGGATCTGAGGGCCTGCCGACGGGCTTGCCAGTTCTTCTTGCTGCCATCGTGTCTTTGACGCATTTTGAATGCAGTATTAGCATACGAATGCGTTCACAATATTGAGAAGCCATGAAGCCCGAACCGCGTAAGAGTCCAGCAGTGCTCGTTGTGGGGGCAGGTCCGACGGGGCTGACCCTCGCCACCGTACTTGCGCGCTACGGTGTGCAAGTACGTCTCATTGAGAGGAAACCCCGACTCTCGCAGCACAGCAAAGCGACCAATCTCATGCAGCGCAGTCAGGAGTATCTGTATGCGTTGGGGCTTGTTGAACCGATCGAGCTGTTGAGCGGCCATATGCGGCGGATCATGGTGCACGCGTATGGGAAGTGTCTCGGGCCGCGCACCATGCACCTTCCTGAGAGTCCATTCCCGGATGTTTTATTGTGCGGTCAGCACAACTTCGAGGAGGTGGTCGCGCGTGGTTTCTTCGACGCAGGCGGAAAAATCGAGTTCGACACCGAGCTAACCAATCTCAATCAAGGCCCGGATGGCTGCTCAGTGAGCCTGGTACGGCACGGTACCGGTGAGAAGGCTCACTTCTCCCATGTGATCGGGTGCGATGGCCAGGCAGGCATGACGAGAAGCTTTACCAAGCTTGACTTCAAAACCAGAAGAACGGGAGTCGGTATCCGGCAAGTAGACTGCCGCCTCACTTGGCATCGACTGCCCAGCATGGACCAGATGTGGCTTTTCTACTTCGATCAAGGCTTCGCCGCAGTAGTTCCACTGCCAGACGGCATTCATCGCATCCTGTTCGTAGAGCCGAAAACACGTTTCCCCGAGCGGGAGCCGACCCTGCCGGAGATGCAGGCGAAGTTGAGGGAGGTAGTCGAAGACCCAAGCCTGAGACTTGAGAACCCGGAGTGGTTCAGCTACACCGACCTTTTCATGGGACATGCGCCCGCATTGCGGGACAAGCGCGTTTTCCTTGCCGGCGACGCGGGTAATCCGGTGCTGCCGAATGGCGGCCAAGGAATGAACACCGGTATCGCGGATGCGCTTAATCTGGGCTGGAAGCCGGCGGCGGTTCTGAACCATGGCGGGCCGAACAGTCTGCTCGATACCTACAACGAGGAGCGGCACGCATTGCGGCTCGCGCTCGAGAAAACACAGTGGAACAGCCTAAGATACACGACGCTGGTCACGCCGAAGCTGGCTCAGGCGGCATTCCGTATCTTTGCCGAGCCGGCTCTGAACCATGGCGGCGAATCCAAGATGGCAAAGGCTTTCAGCGAGCTCTTGATCGACACCCGCAGAAGTTCGCTTTCGCTCGATTCCGGCTCGACGAAGAGAGTACGCACAGGCGATCGTGCGCTGGACGCGCATGTGACAGATGGCTCGCAATCGATCCGCCTCTATTCGCTGATTTATCGCGGAGGGTGGACTTTATTCGCGTTCAGCGGCTGCGCAGCCCAAGTAAACATCCGCGGAACTCTGACAGCTCTAGGTGCGATTGACGCCCGAGTTTCGACATATGTCGTCTCTACTGCTTCTTTGGTCGAGCAGACTACCGGCACGGAATGGAGCGTGTTATACGACCTTGACGAAGAGGCGCACCGAATCTATGGATTGACCGCCTCACGGCTGATACTCATCCGACCCGACGGGCACATAGCGGTGAGAGTCACGCTCCAGGAAGCATCAAGTCTTAATGTCTTTCTCAGAAATTGGCTGCCGGATCCTTCTCAGGCATTCTCGCAGCCGCTTGCGCGACAGAGCGCGATGCAGGCTTTCCCCAGCCCATAATGTAAGCAGCGTCAGCGCATAAAGGCCCGCTCCAGCCTGGTCCGCAAATCCCCTGCAAGGGA
The DNA here is from genome assembly GCA_964247255.1 of uncultured Acidobacteriaceae bacterium. Classification (GTDB taxonomy): domain Bacteria; phylum Acidobacteriota; class Terriglobia; order Terriglobales; family Acidobacteriaceae; genus EB88. The sequence goes on along the minus strand of CAXTTW010000013.1, from coordinate 5,165 downwards.
TGCAACCGTCTGCAGCTTCGCCGTCAACGGGGCCGAGACCAGCGGCTCGGCCAGGGCGAGCTGCGAGTGAAGCAGGAGGCCGGTCACCGTGTCGCGGAGCTCGCACTCAATCTGGGTGGCGGCGGCGCGCATGGCCAGCTGCTGCTCGATCTCGCGGCGCTGCAGGGCGGCCCGGACCTCCCGGATAAGCCTGTGCGTGCCGGACACCGCGAAGTTGATCTGCAGCGGAATGGCAAGCCCGGCCTGCTTCCACAGCATCTCCGCGCCTTCCGGGCTCGCTTCAGCTACCGGCTCGTCGACGACCACGACGGAGTACTCGCGCCGGCGCAGGGCGGCCAAGCCCTCGCGGCGGCTCGGGGCCACCTCCACTGGGAGACCCAGCTGTTTGGACAAGCTCGCGGCGCAATGCTCCGCCCCCGAGATGCCCGTGATGATCAATGCGCTCTGCATCCTACGCTCCTTTGAAAGCCGTCCCGCGCCGCCCTCATGGCCGAGGCATCCCGGTTGCCAGCGCGTCTCCCCTGCCCTGCGCCATATACATCGCGATCATCGCTTCCCCAATCCCGTACTCCTTGAGCTTGCGGTAGAGCGTCGTCTTGCCGATACCGAGCAGCGCGGCTGCTTTGACCTTGTCCCCGTTCAGGCGGCTGATCGCGTCGAGGATCGCGTTCTTTTCCACCTCCGCCAGCGAGGAAACGTCCGCCGCGACCGCCGCGGCTTCGAGCTGCTCCCGCAGGGGCACGTTCAGCTTGCGCTGCTGGTGATGGAATTCGATTAGCCCGGTCGGCATGTCGCCCAGCTGTACCAGCGTGCCGGATGTCATGGAGCATGCGCGCTCCAGTGCATTTTCTAGCTCGCGAACGTTGCCGGGCCAGTCGTACTGGTCGATGATGCGCAGGGTTTCGTCGCTGAGCACGTACTGCTTGCGGTCCTCCTTGCCGATGCGCTCGATGAAGTGTGCGACCAACAAGGGGATGTCCTCGCGGCGCTCCCGCAAGGGCGGCAGGCGAAGGCTCACGACGTTGAGCCGGTAGTACAGGTCCTTGCGGAAGCGGCCCTGCTCGACCATCAGCTTCAGGTCGCGGTTGGTCGCGGCCAGCACGCGGGCGCGCATCGGCACACGCTGGCTCGCGCCCACCGGGCGCACCTCGCGCTCCTGCAGCGCGCGCAGCAGCTTGGCTTGCAGATCGAGCGGCAGCTCGCCGATTTCGTCGAGAAAGATCGTTCCATCCCCGGCCGCGACGAGCAGACCCTCCTTGTCCCGGTTCGCGCCGGTAAACGCGCCCTTGACATAGCCGAACAGCTCACTTTCCACCAGAGTCGGCGCGAGCGAGCCGCAGTCGACCGGGAGGAACGGCTTGTTCGCCTTCACGCCGTTATTATGGATCGCGCGCGCGACCAGCTCCTTGCCCGTGCCGCTTTCACCCAGGATCATGACCGGGTGGGTACTCTGCGCGACCTTGGACATGATCCGGTAAATCCGGTCCATCTCCGGGCTTTGGCCTACAATGGCGCCGAGCGCGCCCTGCGTGCGCATGCGTTCGCGCAGCCGCCGGCTCTCCGAGTCGAGCTGCCGGCGCTCCGCCGTGCGCTCAAGCATCGCGGCCAGCTCGTCCATCGCGAATGGTTTGGTCAAGTAATCGGTCGCGCCTGTGCGCATCGCCTCGACGGCGGAAGTTACCGTCGCGTATGCGGTCATCACAATGACCGAGGTTTCCGGGCGCACCGCCTTTACCTCGTCGAGGAGGTCGATCGCTTCCCCAGCCTGCGCCTTCAGGTCAAGCAGGAGCACGTCGGTGCTGTTTCCGCGCAAGTAAGCGCGGGCTGCGTCGACATTGTCGACAGAGTGCGGCTGAAAGCCCCGCGCGTTCGCGATTTCGCAGACGGCGGAGCGGACGGCGGCGTCTTCATCCAGGATCAAAAGGTGCATCTTCGCCGGTGCATGCGTGGCCATAGGGTCGGGTACTGCCTGTGTGTTGCGCTGATTTTAGGGTCTCCCGGCGATTTGCTCTAGTTACGGAAGTGCGCGAGCGTTACTGTCGTTTTGCGAGGCAGGGTACCCGAAGCTCGAAGGTGGTTCCCCGCCGCTTGCGGCTCGCCACGCGCACCTTGCCGCCCGCAGCCTCGACCAGATCGCGCACGATCGCAAGACCCAGCCCGCAAGCCTCGGCGGCGGTCCCGGTTTTGGTGCTCCAACCCGGTTCGAAGATCTGCCCCAGCGCAAAGGCAGGGATGCCCGGACCGTCGTCCGAAACATGGATCAGCACCGCCGGGCTGGTGAGTGAAAGTGCCTTCCGCACCGTGACGCGGACCGTCCCGCCGTCCGGCATAGCCTCACTCGCGTTTTTGACCAGGTTGGTGAGCACGCGGCTCAGCTCTTCCTGCCCGAGGCGCATGGGAGGCAGATCGCTTTCCGCCGAGGCGTAAACGACCGTTTTGGGCTTGCCGGCCAGCTCGAGAACGGGAAGGCAGGCGAGCACCGCATCGCCGGCGGAACGCGCGGGCTGGTGCTGCTTCGGGTCCGCTGCCGGCCGCGCTGCCCCGGCAAGCGCCTCGAACTTGCGGATCAGCCCGCCCAGCGCGTCTTCCGCGGCGAGGAGGTCCGCGGGCAGGTGCGCGTCCTTGGCCTGGAGAACGCCCGGACCGCTCAGAAGATGCGCGATCAGGCGCACTGTGGTGAGCGCGTTGCGGGCGTCGTGGGCCATTGCTTCCGCGGGACTGAGAGTCCTTCTCGGACGGGGCAGCCCTTCGACCTGCGCTTCGACCAGAATGGGGCGCGTCAGGCTCGCGGCGAAGGGCACCGCCGGTCCGGTGCCGGCGAGAGGGGCTGGAAAGGGCAGGACGCGGGGGACGGCGGTGGAAGGGGTGTTGCGCATGGTGTCTCCTCGGGTAAGCCGGGCTTTACCGCCCTGCTCGCTTCCCCTATTTGCACGGGAAACACCAAAGCCGTACCTTCCCTAAGTGGTCTAGGATGAACGGTTTAGCTCGCTCCGCACGCGAGAGGAAAACAGTGGTCCAGTTCCAAAATGGAACGGCCATGCATCGCGGGATGGGCCTAAGTCGTTCATTTCATGACGCTATCCGGGCCAGTTCCAAAATGGGACGGCCATTCCCATTCCCGCCCTACAATGGAGCAATGACCCCTGCCGCCCCGCGCTTTTCCCGGCAAAATGGCCGCCTGCCGGACCAGTTGCGCCCGTTGAAGCTGACACCCGATTTCGTGGGAACCGCCGAAGGCTCGGTCCTGATCGAGCTGGGGCAAACCCGTGTGCTGTGCAATGCCTCCGTCGAGGCCGGAGTACCCGCTTGGCTGCGTGGGCAGGGGCGCGGCTGGGTCACCGCCGAGTATGGAATGCTGCCTCGCGCGACCCTGACCCGCAGCGCGCGCGAGGCGGAACGGGGCAAGGTGGGCGGGCGCACACACGAGATCCAGCGCCTGATCGGGCGATCGCTCCGGGCCGAGGTGGACCTTGCCGTGCTGGGCGAGCGCACGGTAATCCTCGACTGCGATGTGCTTCAGGCGGACGGGGGAACGCGCACCGCCGCCGTTACGGGGGCGTGCGCCGCGCTTGCCCTGGCGCTGGGCCGCATGGTGCGCGCCGGTGCGCTCAAGCAGAACCCGCTCCGGCAGATGGTCGCCGCGGTCAGCGTCGGGATCGTGGAGGGCGCACTGCTGCTCGACCTCGCGTACGAGGAGGACTCGCAGGCGGAGGTCGACGCGAACGTGGTGATGAGCTCGACGGGCGCGCTGATCGAGGCACAGGCCACCGCGGAGCGCAAGACTTTTTCGCGCGGGGCTCTGAACGAAATGCTCGAACTGGCCGATAAGGGAATGACGGAAATGTTCGCGGCGCAGCGCGCGCTTCTCGCCTCGGCCGAGGTGGAGCTGCCGGGCGGTGCGGACTCGCTCGTTGATCTCGACAGGAGGGCGGTAGGATAGAGGGGCCGGAACGATGAGGAGACTAGAGCGATGAAGATGGAACTGACGCCGGGCAAGCTGGCCGGGTTGAAAGCGGTATCGAACGAGCGCGGCGTGATCGCGGCGGCGGCCATGGACCAGCGTGGGTCGCTGCAGAAGTCGCTCGCCAAGGCAAAAGCTGTCGACGATGTGCCCACCTCGATGCTCGAGGACTTCAAGTCCATGGTGACCGATATGCTGACGCAGCACGCCTCGGCAATTCTGCTTGACCCGGAGTTCGGCTTGCCCGCCGCGAAGAAGCGGCACTCGGCCGGGCTGCTGCTGGCTTACGAAAAGACCGGGTACGACGCCGCCGAGGAAGGCCGCCTGCCGGACCTGCTCGACCACTGGTCGGTCCTGAGGCTCAAGGAAGCCGGCGCGGACTGCATCAAGATCTTGCTGTACTACACGCCGTTTGAAAAGTCCGAGATCAACGACCGGAAGCACGCCTTTATCGAGCGCGTCGGCGACGAATGCCGGGCGCACGACATTCCGTTCTTTCTCGAGTTCGTGGGCTACGACGTCCATGGCGAGGACGAAAAGGGGCTGGGATACGCGAAGCGCAAGCCGTCGATCGTGTCGGGCTCAATGGAGGAGTTCGGCAAGGCGAAGTATGGCGTCGACGTACTCAAAGTCGAGGTTCCGGTGCAGATGAAGTTTGTCGCCGGAACACGGGCTTTCGGGGGCGAGCAGGCCTACACGCGCGCCGAGGCTTTGGAGCACTTTCGCTCGGCTGCCTCGGCTACGCACAAGCCTTTCATCTATCTGTCGGCCGGTGTCACGAACGCGATCTTCATCGAAACCCTGGAGCTCGCGGCGGAAAGTGGCACCAGCTTCAACGGCGTCCTGTGCGGCCGCGCGACCTGGGCCGACGGAGTCGCGATCTTTGCCAAGAACGGCGAAAAGGCGTTCGCGGACTGGCTGGGGACGCAGGGCGTCGAGAATATCTCAAACGTGAACAAGGCTCTAGAGGCGGCGCATCCCTGGTACGACAAGGTTAGCGGCTGAGCGCTGCCTTCTCAACGAAGCCCGGCCCCGGAGTGCCCTACCGAGGCCGGTGTCTCAGGCGGGCAGCCTATTTGACGGTAAAGGTGCTGGAGCCTGTGTAGGAGTAGCCCTGCGTGTCGTAGGCGACCGCGACCAGGCGATGGGTGCCGATCAAGGAAGATTCCTTGAAGTTAGCGCTGCTGTTGTCGGTGTCGTAGAC
>CAXTTW010000012.1:3846-15989 GCA_964247255.1 uncultured Acidobacteriaceae bacterium | reverse complement strand
GCTCCCAATCGTGCGCGCCGCCCTGCCCCCGGGCGAGCGGCCCATGGTGCTCCCGCGCAACTTCCGCATCCGCCCCGCGGCCTCGCGGTCCAATCTGCCCGGTAAGCTTTCCTACTATCTCCACAGCACCTGGTCGCTCAGGAACCTGCTCGAAGCCACCGCGATTGCCGGGATCCCAAACATCACGAGCGTGCCCGAGGCACAACCGCACGCGCCCGTCACGGACGACCCGGTGCTCTCGCTCCAGTACCAGCGCGACATCGACCGCTATAACCGGGAGATCGATGCGTGGCGGCGCGTCAACGAGGCGACCCTGCGGTACCACGGCTATCGCTTCGCCGTCGGCCTGGGCACGGCGGAGACCAGGCAGCTGTTTTCAAATCTCGTGCTGCCGCTGGCCCTGCACCAGGAAGCACGCTACATCCCGGCCCCGGTCAACTCGGACTTCGACGAACGTATCGGCCATGCGCTCGCGTCCATCGTTGTCACGCGCAACGACGCCGGTGCCGCGGTCCCGAACTACTCCAAGCTGGGCGGCACGGTCGCGGCGGCGTTTCTCGGCAAATCTTTGTACGCCAAGGCGTTCCATGCGCCCGAGCTCGACTCAACCCACTTCGCCACCCGGTACATCGCGTTCAGCCTGGCAGGGGACGCCGCGACCAACGTCACGCACGAGCTGATCCGCGCCGCGCTGGAACCGGACCTGACCTTCTACGACCTGCACGGACGCGCGACGGAGGAGTCGTACTACCCGCTCTCGATCGGCGGCAAGCTGATCTACTGGGCTCGCAGCACCTACGCGGTGCGCAACTTTGTTTCGGCCGCGCTGCTGGCAAGCCGCCCGGTAGTCCCGCCGGAACCGAAGGAGCCCATCCGCGGCGATGCGTCGACCTATGCGGGCTACCCGAACTACGACTCGGCTTACAACCACTACGGCGACACCGTGCTGGCCTGGAAGGACGGCATCGAGAACGATGTCCGCTACCGGGCGCGCCGGTTCGCCGGCGGCCTGGCGGAGTCGGAAACACAGGCAGCACTGCAAAACCTGGCGATTCCAATCTTGTTCGACATGGACCCGCGCTATGTGCCCCTGGGCGCGGGGCATTCGGCGGGGCAGCGATTCGGCCACGCCATCGAGGGGCTGTGGATCACCCACACCGACAAGGGCGAGCGCACGGTCAACCTGCCCGTGCTGGGCGGGACGGTCGGCGCTGCATTTCTGGCGAAGCAGGTGTACTATCCTCAGCTCGGGGTCCCGGCACTGGAATCGACAAGCGTACTGGCCCGAACAATCACGGCCAACCTGGCGGTGGATGCCCTGTACAACGTGATCGGTGAGTTTCTACGGCACCGGGGCTACTAGAACGGCTTCGGCTCGGGCCAGGCTAGGTCGAGGCGCTCGGCGGCGGCGAGCAGCCGTTTGTCACGCGTCCAGAGCAGAGCATCGTCCGTCAGCTTTACGGAGACCAGTAAATGCGCGTCGAGGTAGCCGATGCCGACACCGGCGAGCCCGCGCTGTGTCACGAAGCGCAGTACTTCTTCGTCAAAGGCGGTAGTCGCGCGAGGTAGATCTTGGATCGCGTCCAGGGTCTCTTCGCGTCTTTTGAGGCTTCCCATCCCGAGCTCCCCGACAACGAAAGGATGAGTAATCACTTTATCCTCCTCGAGCAGCTTGGTTAAGGACGGATCTGGAAACCGGGTATGGTCGATCCAGACAGAAGTATCAACCAGAACCATTACTCAGGCCGCCTACGCGGTGGAGCGCTTGCGTTGGGGTCACTGCCCCCAAGCTTTGTCAACCGCCGTGCCGCTTCCCTCTGCACCAAAGCGGTTAAAGCTGCCTGCAACAACTCCGGCGTCTTCTGAACGCCTGTCATTTCCCTAGCGCGTGCCAACAAGGTGTCATCGATAGTCACGGTCGTTCGCATGGTTCCTCTCCCTGCATAAAAAGTAGCATCAATCGATGCAAATAAGCAAGATTACTGGTTTAAGTGCCCCAGCGTCACCCGCACCCCGCCGCGCGCGCTCAACGGCGTGGACAAGTACCCGATCGGGCTGATGTGCTGCTGGCTGAGCACGTTGTCGAGCTGCGTGTACACGCCGAGGCGCGCACTCACCTGATAGTTGAGCCCGGCGTTCAGGCTCGCGTAGCCCGCGTCAAGATTGCGGTTCGGCAGCAGCAGCACATTGCCGAAGTTCGCGTCCGCGCCGCCGAGCGCGGTGGTGTCGTCTGCCCGCCCGGCGAAGGTGGTGGAAGCGACTCCGCTCCACTTCGCGCCTGAGTAGGTCGCCGAGATGAAGCCGGTGTGCGGCGGACGCCGAAAGGGCCGGGCCCCCACGAGCGGCGAGTAGTTGCCGATGGGCACGGCGGGAAACGCCGGATTGTAGGCGGGCTGGAGCGCGTCCGAGGAGAACGATTTCTGCACGACCGCGTCCAGGTAGGTGTAGCCGCCGCGCAGGAAGACGTGCGCGCGCGGGCTCCACTCCACCTCCGTCTCCGCACCTTGCGCGCGAAAGGCAAGCGAGTTCAGGTCGATGCCGTATGCGCCGTTCGTCTGGAGAAACGCTTCGAGCGAGAGCTGCTGCGCCGCGCTGAGCTGTGGCAGCAACTGCGGCACCGCCCCCGGCCCCACGCTCTCGATCTGATTGCCGAACTCGTTGTGAAAGTAGGTCAGCTTGAGCAGCACGCGCTCGTTCGCGAGGCTCTGCTCCAAGCCGCCGTCGTAGGAGCGGGTAAGGGCCGCGCCGATGGGCCGCACCGGGTACTGATTGACGACCGGCGCGCCGCCGTTCGCCTGCAGGAAGGCATACAGCGACCCGGTCTGCTGACCCAGGGTCGGCTCCTTGTAGCCCTTGCTGAAGTTGAAGTTGAGCCGCGTGCCATGGACCAGCCCCGCCCCGGGCCGGACCAGATAGTAGGAAGCTCCAAGGTGCGGCGCACCCACGGTCCCGTACAGACCGTTCTTCTCGACGCCGCCGCCCAGCGTGTAAAAGAAGCGGCCGCCGAAGTCGCCCTGGAAGGCGAGGGTGTAGTCGTAATTGCGGCGTTCCAGGCCCTGGCCGAAGTAGAGCCCGCGCTCGTCGGTGTACCAGAAACCCGCGACCCCGAGCAGGTGCGGGGTAAACGCATAGCTGGTTTGCGCGTGCAGCGAATCGCGGTTTGACGCGATGTCGCTCCGGAACGTGTCACCCCCGGCATAGCTGGTGATCGCCTGGCCTGAGGCGGTGTAGCCGTTGGCCCCAGTCACGCTGACGAGCCGGCCCAGGTAGTTGCCGGAATCGGGGTCGAGCGTGCCCGTCGGCGCGAACTGCTGAAACTGCTCCCGCTTGCGCGCCAGCCCGTACGTGGCCTGCCCCTGCCAGCGGTCGGAAAAGGTGCGGTCGAGCGTGGCGCTCAGGTACAGATCCTGGTCGCCCTGCCTTTGATCGGTCGGCGTGCGGGTGAAGGCGTATTGGCCGGGCGCGCCGGTGGCCGAGGTGGTCTTGCGCGCGCTCGCCCGCAGGTGCGTGTCGGTCCCGAGCGCATAGCCCAGGTTCAGGGCCGAGGTCACGTTGTGGTATTTGTCCCCGGACACGGAGTTGGCGGTCGCGAAGTCGCCGAACGCGCCGTAATAGTCGAGCGCGTTGCGCGTGCCGCCGGCCGTCACCTCGTTGCGGTAGGTTCCGAAGTTGCCGCCGTCGCCCTCGTAAAAGAACGAAGGGAAGGGGGTGGACCCGCGCGGTGTCGTGAACGCGACGACGCCCGCGCCCGCGTCGGTGCCGTACACCGCGCTGTCCGGCCCGCGGTAGGCTTCGGCGCCCGCGATGCCGGTCGTGGCGACGTTGGCGAAATCGAAGGTTCCGCCGATATCCTCGAGCGGCACGCCGTCGAGCAGAATCTTATTGTTGTCGGAGTTGCCGCCCCGGATGAACAGCGATGTGACCGCGCCGCGTTCGCCGCTGGTCGCGAGCGTAAAACCCGGCACCGCGCGCAGGGCTTCGGTCACGTTTTGCAGGTTCTGGAAGTCGGTCTTCTTGAGCGTGGTGACCGACGCGCTGACCTGTGCCTGCGGCACGGGCGTGCCCGTCGCGGTCACCACCACGGACTGGCGCACGGTCGCGGGCTCGAGCGCAATGTTTTTCTCAACGCTCGCGAGCGGCTCGCCGTAGAAGCCTACGGACTGGATCTGGCGAAAGTCGTTGGCCGTGGCCAGCACGTAAAAGCGGCCGGCACTGGCGGTGTTCAGCGTGTAGCTTCCGTCAAAGCCGGTACGGGCCGTAATGACGATCTTGCCGTTCTGAACCAGGGCGACGAGAGCACCGGGGATGGGCGCGTTCAGCGGGTCGGCGACCGTGCCGTGGACGATGACGGCATGCAGGGGCAGCGACGCGGCCAAGGAGGACACGCATAGAGTAGTGAAGAATCGGATCACGACAGGTCAGCCTTCCTGTTCCCCTCGGAACAGCAGCGGTTGGGGTGGCGCGTGTGGAACCGGTCTCCTGACTTGGCGCTTCCCTGCCTGCGGCGGCCTTCCCGGCTTGCGCCAGTGGCCTTGCTTGTCGCCGCACACCGGGGCTGCTGCGCCTCACAGTTGCGGGGCAGTGGCGGAGTCGCACCGCCTTCCCATTGCGTTCACACCTGCATGGATGTTTCTTGCGCAGAGTACGCGAGCCTGCGCACTCTGAGTGTAACGGAGCGAACGCTCGCGGGCCTACGAACCCTCGTTTTTCCGAGCGAAGAAGCGAAACCCGTAGCTCTCGAGCGAGAGCGCGGGTACCGCGACAGGCGCCTCGCCCGAGAACGGATCGGCGATGCGCTGCCAGGGGCCCGGACCTGCCTCGACGATGCCCCGAAAGGGCTGCCCGGACAGGTTAACGGCCACTAAGATCTCGTCGCCTTCGAACCGGCGTACGTATGTGACGATACGTGCCTCATCGGAGTTGTGCACCCACTCGAGGCTGCCTTTCCAGAAAGCCGGATGGGCGGCCCGCAGCGGGACGATGAAGCGGTAGAACTTCGGGAACTCCGGGTGGATGCGCGCCGAAGGCCAATACACGGGCAGAGTCTCAAAAAGAGCGGGGCCGGCCGAGGGTGCCGCGTCGCCCACTTCCATGCCGTTGTAGAGCAGCGGCACGCCCTCCATCGTGAACAGCAGCGCGGAAGCGGCGAGCGCGCCGGGCGCGCCGTACCTCACGATGGCGCGGTCCGTGTCATGGTCGTCGGAAATGAGCATGTGCTGCGCCCCTTGCGGGAACCGCCGCCGCGTCTTCTCGATGGTGGCCTGGAGCTCGCTCGCGGGCGCGCCTTTTGTCATCACCTCGTCGAGCTTGGCCAACAGCGGCCAGTCGTAGTCGAGCGAGAACGCTTGCTTTTGCAACTCCGGCTTCGAGGCCTCGGCGAGCATGAGCAGGTTCGGGTCGGCCCGGTCGAGCGCCGCGCGGGCCTCCTCCCAGAAGGCGGTCGGCACCTCTCCCGCGGCATCGCACCGGAAGCCGTCGACGTGGAACTCCCTCGCCCAGTAGAGGAGCATGTCGACCATGTACTTGCGCAGTGCAGGGTTTGCGTAGTCGAGCGCGGCAACGTCGTTCCACCCGTGCGGCGAGACAAGCTGCCCGGCGCGATCGTGCTTATAAAAGTCCGGGTGCGCCATCATCACGCTGTCGAAGGCTGTATGGTCGGCTACGATGTCGAGGATGATCCGCATGCCGCGCCGGTGCGCTTCCGCGACCAGGCGATGGAGGTCATCCTTGGTGCCGTAAGAGGGCTCGATGGCGTAAAAGTCTCGCACCGCGTAGGGGCTGCCGTTAGGGCCCATCTTCTTGAGCTGTCCCGAAGGATGGATGGGCATGAGCCAAACCACCGTAACCCCGAGCGCCTTGAGCCGGTCCAGCTGCTCGGTAACGCCCTGGAGGTTGCCGGCCCGGGAAAAGTCGTGCGGGAAGACCTCGTAGATGAGCCCCGGCTGCAGCCACGCGGGATTGGCGCGGGCCGGGGCCAAAGCAAGGATACCGGCAGGGTCGGGCTCGTCCTGCGCGCGTGTGCCGGGCAGGGCCGCCGCGCACAGAAGAATCAGCACCACACGTGCTGTGGAAGCGCGCATCACGAGGCCGAGACTTGAGCTACGCCTCTTGTTCCGTCTGCAAGAAACCCACGAAACAAGCAGCTCCCCTTCCGCTGCGGTGAACCGCAGTGTGTTTAGGACGTTGGCTAGCATGGCTGGGGCAGTCCCGGTACAGAAAATTGCTCCGCTTGAGCGTAGCCATTCTCTTCGTAATCCCGCTGAGATGGCCCGCTCAGGCTAGGCGATCCGTACACATCGGCTTCTACATATTGCGAGCCACAAGCAGTGAGAGGGCCGATTGTTGAGTCGCCGACCTGTGCACGATGGCAGCTCACACCTACTGAAGAGTTCCCGGAATTTGCATGGCCTACACAGCTGGAGGACAAAATGATAGCTACCAAGAGCATTATGGGCTTCATCGTGAGCACGACCTCTCCTTTATCGCTCGTAGTGTAGGGGCGGTCGCTCTAAGCCGCAGTTGTTTTTAGAAGACCAGGCGCGCCGCCAGCTGGATTTGCCGCGGAGCCCCGCGGAGCCCTGTCACCTTGCCGAAGGTGCTTGGCGTGCCTTGATAGTTGTTCGGATTAGAAAAGTTTGGCGTATTGAATACGTTGAACGCGTCTCCGTGCAGCTCGAGCTGCCGCCCCTCGGTAATATGCAGATTCTTCTGGATCCCGAGATCCATGACGCGGTTGCCCGGCCCATAAACCTGATCGCGCCCGAGTGTACCGACACGCGTGTACACGTTGTTATTGGTTCCATCCGTTGCTTTTACACTTGGGATGTTGCTCGAGAAGGAAGCGGTATTGAACCAAGTGCCGCTGATGCTCTTGGGATAGGTAATGGGCGCAACGAGGTCCGGACGGTTGCCGGGCGCGGCACTGCCCTGCGCTGCCAAGTCGATGGGCTGCCCGGTCGAAAGGAGCACAATATCGTTGAGCTGCCACCCGCCCACCAGCAAGTCGAGCGCGCGGGAAACGTTCCCACCGAAGGCCTGCCCGCGCCCGAACGGAAGGTTGTAGACGAACGACCCGCTGGCGATCTGCCTGACATCGAAATTAGAGTTGCCATAGTTCGCACGTTGATCGTAGGCGAGCAGGAGGGTAATCGGGATACCGGAGAAAGCGGTGCTTGAATTATCGAGCGCGTGCGACCACGCATAAGAGGCCGTCGCAAGGAAGTTCGCTCCCCGGTGGTCCAGATGTGCTTGCAAGCCCTCGTAATTGGAAAAGCCGTTGTATTCGTTGTAACTGATGCCGCCTAAGTTCGGCAGCGGTCGCGTGGTGCCGCCGATGGTGTAATCGTTGTAGTCGCCGTAATAGGTTGACAAACGGTCGCCGCGCGTGCCGACATAGGCGAGGCTGAACACATCCTTCTGGGTGAACTGCTGCTGAAATTGGAGATTCCACTCCTGAAGCCGGCTGTGCCGGTCGTTGCGGTTTACGGCGGTACCGCCAAGGCCCTGGGGCGGCGCGGATGGGTTGAAGTTCGGGAAGCCGGGCAACGGCAGCGGCGAGGTCGCGGCGGCGGCACTGGTATAGCCATTGCAGCCGTAGGGATCGCCAGGTGCCGCCGTTTGCCCTGACAGCGTAATGCAGTAGCCGTTGCGGGCGAAATAGAAAACGTTGCCCCCGAAAGGCGGGTTCTGCCCTAGCTGGTTGCTGATGCCGCCGTAATCGGGAAAATAGAACATGCCATACCCGCCGTGGAGGGCGCTCTTGCCATCTCCGCGTAGGGCGTATGCGAAGCCGACTCGCGGGGCGAAGTCGGTGTAGTCCTGGTTGCGGATGCTGCTTGGAATCCCGTTCCTGCTTGCTAAAAAGATTGTCCCCGTCCCCACGTCGAACGAGGCCTGTCGCCCCTGCACTTCGGAGGGCCAAGTCAATAGATCCCAGCGAAAGCCTAAGTTTAAGGTAAGTCGGTTGTTTACGCGCCAGTCATCTTGGAGAAAGGCCGCGTCCTCCTGACTGTTGTTTGCGAAATAGCCGGTTTGCGAGCCGATCTGGTAGTTATCGACGCCGCCCGCAAGATACTCGCTTTCCTCGTAACCAGTGAAATTGGTCCCCTGCCCCGCGACGAAAAACCCGCCTTTGCCGAGGATGGGCCGGAAAAACGCAACCTGTCGGAACAGGTAGGTACCGCCTAAGCTGATCTGGTGTGAACCGCGATTGACGGTAAGCGTGTCCGTGCCTTCGTAGGTATTTTGCGGGGTGGCGAACAGGCCGAAGTCGCCCGTGTAGGTGATCTCCTGTCCTCCGCCTCCGATAAGCGGGCCGCCCTGGTTACGCACGCCTGCGTCGGTGTTGGCAATGCCCAGAATCGAGCCGACATCGACGCCGTTGTTGGAGGGTGCGAAGCCATAATTATCGCGGTTGTAAGCAAGGCGCGCTTCATTGACCACTCGCGGCGAGAAAGTACGTGTGTAGCCCAGCGCATAGCCACGTGCATGCAGGAAGTTTTCCTGGCCGTTCGCGGAAAGGGGTGGGTTGTTGCCATTTTGGGCCAGTTCGGAACTTTGATTCGACGTGGAATTATCGTAAGAAAAGCGGAAAAAGAACAGATTATTCGAGCTTGGATTCCAGTCAAGGCGAGCGTCGAAGGTGTTGAATTTGCGGTTGGAGCTGTTTTGCGTGAAGTAGTTGTTGAGAACGCGATCGGTGCGGGTTGGAAGCGGGAAGGCGTTGAAGTAGTTGACCGCCGCTGTGTTCAACCTGTTCGCCGGGATGATGTTGCCGGGGAAAGGCGCGCGCGTCTGCGGATCGTAGATTTGTCCTCGGCTGTTGGCGGGCAGGTTGCTGTTCAGAGCACTCGCGTTCGGGATGAAGAGCGGAAACGTCGTGATGTAGCTGCCGCCGGTCAGGGCGGGATTGAGCAGCTCTGTGAAGTTGCCCTGGCGCATCAGCGCGGTAGGGACGGTGTCGTAGTGGCCGCCGAACGGCAGTTGCGTGCGCGTGCCTTGGTAATCGCCGAACAGGAAAAGCTTGTTTTTGACGATGGGCAGCCCCGCCGAGCCGCCGAACTGGTTCTGGTTGAACGGCGGATTGGGTTGAGCGGGCGCGCCGAGGAACTGGTAGTTCGGGTTCGCGGCGAATTTACTGCTGCGATAGAACTCGAAGGCTGAACCGTGGATCTGATTGGTCCCCGACCGGATCGAGCTGATGACGAGCGCGCCACCGGCTCGCCCGTACTGCGCGGGCGCGATGTTGGTCGTCACCTTGAACTCCTGCGTCGCGTCTACGGGTGGAAAGAACAAGATGACGTTCTGGAGGCCGTCGTTGTTGTCGACACCGTCCAAAATGAAGTTGTTGGCCTGGCTCCGAGTGCCATTCACCGAGAGCACGCCGCCGCCCGTATCGCCCAGGCGGCCCACAGTGTCCTGCCCGTTCTCGCCAGCGGCACCCTGCGTCACGCCGGGGGTCAACAGGGCCAGGTTCAGCGCGTTGCGATCGTTCAAGGGCAGCTCGGTAATCTGCTTGCCTTCGATCGTCTCGCCCAGGGTCGGATTGGTGGTGTTGACCAGCGAAGCCGCCCCGGTCACCTCGACCGAGGTGTTGACCGACCCGGGGGCAAGCTGGAAGACCACGGTCTGTGACTGGGTGACGCTGACCGTCACGGGCTCAGTCTGAGACCCAAAGCCGGCGGCCTCGATTTTGGCCGTGTAGCTGCCTCGCGGGACGGCGGGCACGAGCAGTTCCCCACTGCCGTTCGATTTGCCGGTGAGTACCAGGCCATTCTCCTGGTTGGTCAGAGTCAGGGTGGCATTCGGAATGCTCGCCCCAGCCTGGTCGCGCACAGTGCCAACTACCTGCCCGGAGTCGGATTGAGCATGGACGAGCCCGGCCCCGCCCAGGCCGAAAAGGGCGAGGGTGGCGGCATGCAGCAGGCGGTTGCTTGTCTTGGGGGTGTGCGTGGCATTCATGGCTCTGGCGGTCTCCGATCGAAAGCACCACAACACTCGCCGGGGACAAGCTGATATGGCAATCGCATTATTCATCAATTGACAGTGGCGGACCTATGAACAAGTAAACCGTCTCAGATGTTACCTTTGCAGCTTCTTCTTAACAGACTCAAGCCAACACAAGCCGATTTGGGGTATGGTTGCGGTGTCGGGAGCAGGGTGCGGCGGTGGCGAGTGTAGAGAATGCGGGGCGTATTGCTTTCGGTCAGTTCGAAGTCGACCTCCAGAGCGGCGAGCTGTGGCGAGGCGGCTTTCGCGTACGCCTCCAGGATCAGCCTTTCAAAGTGTTGACCGCCCTGCTGGCGCGGCCGGGACAGGTGGTTACGCGCGTCGAGCTGCAGGCACACGTGTGGGGGCCGAATACCAATGTCGATTTCGAGCGATCGCTTGCAGTCGCGATTAAAAAGGTGCGGGAGGCGCTGGGCGATTCGGCGGACAATCCGCGCTTCGTGGAGACCCTGGCCAAGCGCGGCTATCGCTTTATCGCGCCGGTGTCGGTCACCCGGCATCCAGCAACCGAAGCGCCAGACGGGCTGGAAGTTGCCTTGGCCTCTACGCCGCCAATGCTCTCGAACACGAGCACAGCCGCTGCCTACCCTTTGCCGGTTATCCCACGGCCGGGGGAGGGCTGGACGCGGTGGGAAAAGGTCTTAGGCGCGACTGTCTTTCTTCTGCTCGGGTTACTGGCTTACGCCTGGCCCCGTCATGCTGCGCCCGAGCCGCCCGCGCGGGTCGTCCAGCTTACGCGCAACAGCCTGTTTTCGCCAGGGCCGCCGAACATGGAAAGCTTGCTGACGCTGGTGATGGATGGGGACCGCGTGCTGGCTCCCATGCTGGTGGAAGGCCGGTCCCGTCTGGCTTTACTGGACCTGAGTACCTCCGAGGTCAAAACAGTTCCCCTGCCCGGCGAGCTCGTTTCGGCAACGTTGTGCGATATTTCGCGGGATGGCTCGCGCCTGCTGCTGCGTGGGCACGCCGGTTTGACATCGGAGCAAGCTTTGTGGATGGTGCCGACAGCCGGCGGCAGCGCCATGCGCGTCGGGGGCGTCCTGGCGCACGCGGCCACGTGGATGCCGGATGGCTCGACGCTGCTGGTGGCGAGCGGCGACGAGCTGGCCACGGTCGACCCCGGCAGAGGTGACGTGACGCCCCTGCTCAAGCTGCCCGGCCGCGCGTTCGCCCTGCGCTGGTCGCCGGACGGCGGCGTTTTGCGCTTCACTCTCATGGACCCGTCTACACACCAGTCTTCCATCTGGGAGCTGCACGGCGGAACGCACCGGGCAGCGCCTTTGTTTCCCAACCGAGGCAGCCGCTTCGAGTGCTGCGGTACTTGGACCGCGGACGGCAGGTCTTACATCTTCCAGGTCAGTGACAACTTCAGCAGCGACTTATGGGAGTTGGACGGAGACGACCCAGCGCAGGCTCCCATCCAGCTGACGAACGGGCCGCTGCACGCTTCCGCGCCGGTGGCGGCGCGCGCGGGCCGACAGATCTTCTTCTACGGGGCGGATGCTCCGTTCGGCCTGCAGCAATTCGCAGGTCCCGGAACCGGATTTCGCCCAGCGTTCTCGTTCCTAGCGGAGGCGAACCGCGTCGCTTATTCGCGCGACGGCCAGTGGGCCGCCTGGACCGACCCGGTCGGCAAGCTGTGGCGCGCCCGTGCCGCCGACGGTGCGGAGCGCATCCAGCTTACCCCGGACTCGCTCGACGTGTTTTTGGCCCAGTGGTCCCCGGATGGCGGCAAGCTCGCGATGATGGCGCGGACGCCGGGCGCGGCCTGGCAGATCTACCTCGTGGACAAGGGCGGCGGCAGCCCGGAGCGGCTTTTCGGGGATGCACGCAATGCGGCCGACCCAAGCTGGTCCGCCGACGGGCGCAAGCTCGTGTACGGCCGGGAGCCGGACACCATGGGCAAGGACAGCGGGGCACACACCCTGGCGGTGTTTGATCTCGCGAGCCACGCCTCGGAAACGCTGCCCGGGTCGCAGGGGCTGTTCAGCCCGCGCTGGTCGCCCGATGGCAAGTGGATCGCCGCGCTTACACTCGACCAGAAGCGGGTGATGCTGTTCGACGTGGCGGCGCGGGGATGGTCGGGGCGCGCCCCAGCCCGCGCCGCCGACCCCGGTTGGAGCGAGGACCCCCGG
>CAXTTW010000012.1:0-3836 GCA_964247255.1 uncultured Acidobacteriaceae bacterium | reverse complement strand
TGGCCGCCGAAGAAGTAGTTCGCGGGCTCACCCGCGTGGTAGTCCGCCGCGCTCGCGACCACTTGCCGCTGCCCGCCCGGCACAGACAGCCGGGCCTTGTTCGTCCACGCCTTCATGGAGGACAAGCAGCCCATCCTGCGGCTGTCTGTGCCGGGCGGGCAGCGGCAAGTGGTCGCGAGCGCGGCGGACTTCCACGCGGGTGAGCCCGCGAACTACTTCTTCGGCGGCCTGACCCCGTCCAATGCCCCGCTGGTGCAGCCGCGTGTGGGGACGGGGAACCTGTACCGGCTTGATCTTAAGCCGTGAGCAGGTGATGCAACCTTATCGATCAAGAGGTGTGGCAGGCCGGCACCGGCGCGTAAAGGCATCCCAAGCGAAGCAAAAGAACCTGCTTTTACTCCGCTCGACAACAGGAGCAGGTCCTTTTTCGCTTGGCTCGTCAGGATCACCCGAGCGTTGCCATTCGCCTGGAAACCAAGAGCATCTTCGCTTGCCTCACTCTCAGGATGATCCGAGATCGAAGGTCGCGGAGTGGCAGTCGGAGGCGCAAAGCTATCTCACGCCCCGGCCCGAGGACGTCACTCTCCAACAAACACCGCTGTCGTCAGTGCCGGGATCACCGCCCGGCCTGTCTTGCCGTCGAGCGTGGCCTGGCGTACCGTCGTGTCGGCCGAGCCTTGCTGCACCGGGTGCAGGTGCATCGGGCGGCCGGCGAGCGACTGGCTGGTGAATGTGACCGGCGCGTTGGCCGCGTTGAAGAACACTACAAGATGGTGTGCGCCGCCGTACGTCTTTCCATGATCGTCGAGCACCATCACGATCAGGCCCGGCGTCTGGTCTTGCCCCGTGTTCAGGAAGCTGAGATTGGCCTGCACCTCGTCCAGCGTGCGCAGCCTGAACAGCCCTTCGCTGGAGCGAATCTTTAAAAAGTCCTGAAACGCAGCCGCTGTCGCCGCGATGGTCGCGGGTGAGGGCTTCAGGGCAGGGTCGGCAAGCAGCGGCTGGTCAACCGGCCAGGCCGCCTGGTTCACGTTCGCCAGCGGCAGGCCGATGCCCCAGTTGTTCCCCTGCCCGCTCCAGTCGATCTTGTTGAACCAGTCGCCGGAGTTGTAGCTGCCGTTTTCCAGGTCCTTGGACCGGAGCAGGTCGTCGCCCGCGTGGAAAAACGGAACGCCCTCGGCCAGCGCGAGCAGGCTCATCGCGAGCACCTGCCGGCGCGCGCGGGTTGCGACCGTGTCGGCCGCGTCCGCCTTGGTCTGGATTCCGTCGAAGAGGGTCTGGTTATCGTGGACCGAGCAGTAGTTCACGTCTTCAAGCGGCGAGGCGGCATACCCGGCGGGCTGGCCGCCGTTGTCGATCTCCCCGCCGGTTACAGTCTGGCCCAGGTAGTTCTGAAAGCTGTAGCCTTTCAGCGCGCCGGCCAAGCTCAGGCGAATCAGGTCGGACTCCTGCAGCAGCTTCGTGCGCTGGTCGCTCACGGCCGTGTTCTGGCTGGTGTAGCTGCTGGGGTCGGTCAGCAGGCCGGTCGCGAAGCCCTGGATGCGCTGGTCGCCGCCGAAGATGTAGCCGCCCCGGATCGCATCGCGCATGCGGTCGTTGAAGCTGCCGATCCCCGTCCCGGCCAGGTTCAGCTGGCTCGCATTCGGGCCGATTGCGCCGTTAGCCGCCTCGGCGATCTGGAAGCCCTCGCCATACATGTAGATCTTGCTGCCGTCGACACCGTCCTTTTCAGGGGTCAGCGCGTCGAGCGCGGCGCGGATCGCCTGCATGTTGTAAACGAAGTGAAGCCCCATCGCGTCGAAGCGGAAGCCGTCGATCTTGTATTCCTTTGCTTCGAGCAGCACCGTGTCGACCATCAGCTTCTGCATCATCGCGTGCTCGCTCGCCGTGTCCGCACAGCAGGAGCCGGTCAGCAGGGCCCCGTTCGCGTCGAGCCGGTGGTAGTAAGCCGGGACCAGCTCGTCCAGGTTCGCCGTCGGGTCCTGCCCGCTGGTGTAGGTGTGGTTGAAAACCACGTCCTGGATCACGCGCAGGCCTGCCTGGTGCAGCCCCGCGACCATGGTCCGATACTCCTTGACGCGGTTCGACGGGTCGATCGCATACGCGCCTTCCGGAGCCATGTAGTGAACCGGGTCGTACCCCCAGTTAAACCCGTCCTTCGCCTGTACCGCCTCGACAGCCGCCTGCTGCTGCTCGCCGTCCGGCGCGTATTGGGATAGGTCGCCGGTCGAGGCCCAGGTGCTCTTGTCCTCGTTCACGCTGCCGAAGTGAAAGCTCGGGAGCAGGTGGACGTCCTTGAGGCCGGCCCTGGCCAGGGCCCGCAGATGCCGCATGCCGTCGGTGTTGGGGTCCGCGAACGCCTCATACGTGCCCCGGATGTTCGCCGGCACCGTCGCGTCCCCAATGCTGAAGTCGCGGATGTGCAGCTCGTAGATACTGGTATCGTTCAAGCTCGCGAGCTCCGGTGAGGCGGACACGTCCCACCGAACGGGCTTGGTGCCGGGTGACTCGAGATCCGTGATGCGACTCATGACGCCGTTCAGGGATAGGTCGATCGAGTAGGGGTCGGTGGTGGTGTTGGTCACAACGGCCTGGTTCGCCGGGACATACACGCGCGCCTGCAGCTGGTAGTACTTGCCCTTCCAGTCTGCTTGCCCCGCAGCGGTCCATACTCCGTTCTGCTCCGCCATAGCGACCGTCGCTTCCGGCGCGGTGTCAGACTCGTTATTGAACAGCAGCAGAGACACGCTCTGCGCCGTCGGGGCCCACACCTTCACCTGCACGGGCGTTGTCGTTCTGCCCTCCTGTGTCATAAAGTTTGAAGCGCCGCCGCGATCGAACACCACCCCGAGCGGCCCGTTGTAGCCGTCCAGCACATCGAGTGCCCCGAAAGTCTGCAGGCCCGTCGCGTACTTCAGGCTGCCGTCCGCCCCGGTGGCGAATACCGCGAGCTGGCCCTTGAGCGCCTGGCGGGCGGTGTTCGGGTCGAGACTGGTGGGCAGCTTATAGAGCGCATAGCCGGCGAGCTGTGGGAACCGCGTGAGTTCGTCCGCGGTGAGCTTGCCGGAGAATGGGGTGAGGGGAAGCGTGGACCCGCCCGTGATGCCGGTCGCCGTCAGCTGCAGCCCGGCTGTCGGGCTGGCCGCCAAGCCGTAAATCCAGCCGGCTTGGGCATACTGGGGCTGGATCGCAATCGTTGTCGCATCGATCCAGTAGCCCTGCAGCTGCCGAAACGGCCCACTGAGCAACTGCGCCGCGGTCGGCGATTGGAGAAAGACCTCCGGGTCACCGGACACGACCCAGCCCTCGCGCTGCGCCGGTATTTGCAGCGACTGATCCGGGCCGGGATCCTTCACATTGGTCGAGCAGTTATGGATGATGAAGCCGAGACTGCCGTCCGTGACGCCGACGTCGAAGTACGGCCCATAGCTGTCGTAGCCGGCGTAGTAGTCCTCGGTCTGGCAAAAGCTGCCGGTCGGGTCAGTGGTCGCGCCGTAGGTATACACGCTCCAATTGGCATAGTTGCCGTCGGGCCGGTAGTAGTGAATGCGGGCGTGCCCCGGCGGGATCGGCTGGCCGGGGCCCGTCGCCGGCCTATGGGTGAGCAGCGCGTCGCTGCCCGAAAGCTCCCAGAACTCCCTGCCCTGGGTCGCGGGATTGACATACTGATTGGGTCCGGGATCCTTGGTATCGCCTTTATGCAGAATCAGCCCGACGTTGGAAGCCGCCGGGGTCACGCCCACGTCGAAATACGCGCCGAAATCGTCAGTGCCGATGACCGGAACCGGGCCGCTAGGAAAGTTGTTGGGCTCGGTCGTGTCCAGGAAGGCGTACAC
>CAXTTW010000011.1:0-16137 GCA_964247255.1 uncultured Acidobacteriaceae bacterium | reverse complement strand
CGGCACGCTCACCCTCACCAGCGACAGCACCGCGGCCGTCCTGACCGAGCGCTCCGATGCCGACGGCCTGTTTCACTTCCCGTCGCTCGCGCCGGGCTCCTACACCCTCCGGGCCACAGCGCCATCGTTCGCTATCTGGCAGGCCACCGCGATCGTCACGGTCGGCACCGTGACCACGCTGCGCGCCACCCTGCCCCTCGGGCAGGCGACCGAGGTCGTCCAGGTCGCCGACGTGATGCCGGCCATCGATACTACGACCCCGGACGTCACGACGATCCTCGACTCGGGCGCGGTGCACAACCTGCCCTCCGGCTCACGGCGCTGGTCCGACTTCGCCCTGCTCACCCCCGCCGTGACGCCGGACGCCGACGCGAACGGCCTGCTTTCCTTCCGGGGCATCGGCGCGCTTCTCAACGACAACACGGTCGACGGCGCGGATAACAACCAGGCCTTCTTCTCCGAGGAGCGCGGCCGCACCACCATTGCCTACTCCAACTCGGAGTCGGCGGTCGAGGAGTTCCAGGTCAATACCTCCAACTATGGAGCGGAGTACGGCCGCGCCGCCGGAGGCGTCATCAACACGGTCACCCGGTCCGGCACCAACCGCTTCCACGGCGAGGCTTTCTTTTACAACCGCAACTCCGCCTGGGCCGCGAAGAACCCCTTCGTCACCTCGTCGACCTTCACCGGCGGCACCCTGACCGATACGACCACGCCCAAGCTTCGCAACACTCTCACGCAAGGCGGTATCTCAGTCGGCGGTCCGCTGCGCCGCGACAAGCTGTTCGGCTTCTTTTCCTACGACCGCTACCACCGAGACTTCCCCGGGATCGCCCGCGCGAGCAATCCGACGAAGCTGTTTCAAACCCTGACCCAGCAGCAGTTCCTCACTCTCGCGGGGCGCATCGGCGTTTCCCCGGCCGAGGCGAAGCTTCGCTACGACAACGTGCTTTCCGGCTTGGCTTCGCTGCTCGGCGATGTGCCCCGCACCGCGGACCAGACCATCTACTTCCCAAAGCTCGACTGGCAGTTGAGCGATCGCGCGCACCTGACGGTGCAGTGGAACCATCTGCAGTGGGCCTCTCCGAACGGCGTCCAGACCTCGCCCAGCGCGATCTACGGCAGCAACTCGTTCGGCAATCAGGTCACCCGGACCGATACCGGCATCGGGCGGCTCGCGTATTTTTTGACGCCCAACCTGCTCGGCGAGGCGACCTTCCAGTACGGGCGCGACCTCGAGACCGAGCAGTCCAACCCGCCGGCCGCGTTTGAGTCTTCGTTTTCAAACAATATCTACGGCCGCCCGCCGCAGGTGGCGATCCAGAGCTACGGCTTCCGCTTCGGCAACCCGCCCGTGCTCAACCGCGCCGCCTACCCGGACGAGCACCGCTACGAATCGACAGGCGCGCTGACGGAGGTGCGCGGGCACCATACCCTCAAGGGCGGCTTCTCACTCGACTATGTCGACGACTACTCCGACGCGCTCTACAACGGGAACGGAACTTACACCTATTCAAACGTGCTGAACTTCGCCACGGACTATCTCGCGCCCGACCGCTGCGACCTATCGACGACAGGCACGGGCAACCTGCCATGTTACTCGGCGTACACCCAGGCTTTTGGGCAAACCACCTTCGACTTTCAGTCCGCAGACTATGCCGTCTTCCTTTCGGACGACTGGAAAGCGACGCCGCGTCTTACCCTCTCGCTCGGCTTGCGGTATGAGTATGAGCAGCTGCCTTCCACCAATAAGACGCTCGTCAACCCGGACATTCCGGAAACGGCCAACCTGCCGCACGACAAGAACAACTACGGCCCCCGGCTCGGCGTGGCTTGGGACCCCGTGGGCGGCGGACACACGGTGCTGCGCGCGGGCTACGGCGTGTATTACGGACGCATCATCAACTCCACCGCATTCTCCGCGCTCTCGGCGACCGGGGCGGTCGGAGCGCAGCGGTCATACTACTTCACCCCGCTCGCGACCGGCGCGCCGCCGTTCCCGTTCGTGTTCTCCGGGACGCCTTACCTTTCGGTCGCGCCCACGGCCGTCTTCTTCGACCTTCGCTTCCAGAACCCTCAGATTCACCAGGCCGAAGTGTCGCTCCAGCAGAAGGTGGACCGAGACACCACTATTACCTTGTCCGGCCTGTACTCCGCCGGGCGCGAGCTACCCAACTACATCGACAGCAACATCGACCTGGCCTCCGCGCAGACGCTGACTTACTCGGTCATCGACCCGCTGAAGCAGGGCCCGCTCAAGCCGGCATACACGACCAGCTTTTACACCGCGCGCCTCAATCCAAACTACGGACAAATTACCCGCATCTTCTCCGAAACCAACTCGAAGTACGAGGCGGGCGTGCTCAAGGTGGATCACAACCTATCCCGCGCGCTCGACCTCCATGCCTCGTTCACCTTCGCGCACGCGGCGGACGCGAACCAGAACGCCACCGCCTTTACCGACACCAACGACGTTCTGGACCCGGCGAACCCGGCCCTCGAGTACGGCAACTCGAACTTCGACATCCGCCGGCGGCTCACCGGCGGGCTCGTTTTACGGACGCCCTGGAAGGTGCACGGCCTGCTCGCCCCGGCGGCCAACGGCTGGCAGCTCGCGCCGACGGCGGAGCTGCGCGACGGCCTCCCGTACTCACTCCAGACTTCCGGTGCCGTGCCTGCCTTGCGCTACACAGACGTGCTGAACCGCAGGCTGACCACCTCCGGCCTGGGCGCGTCCATCAACGGCTCCGGCGGGGCCACGCGCATCGCGGAGGTAGGACGCAACACCTTTCGCTACCCGGGGGTGATCAACGCCAACCTGCGCGTCTCGAAGACGACCCAAATCGCCCCGCACATTTCGCTCGAGCTGCTGGGCGAGAGCTTCAACCTGCT
The DNA here is from genome assembly GCA_964247255.1 of uncultured Acidobacteriaceae bacterium. GTDB lineage: Bacteria > Acidobacteriota > Terriglobia > Terriglobales > Acidobacteriaceae > EB88. The sequence goes on along the minus strand of CAXTTW010000011.1, from coordinate 13,245 downwards.
CAATCACACCAACGTCACCTCGATCGATACGACCGGCTACAGCATCTCGAACTCCACCGCGGTGGGTGCCACGCCGAAGCTCACCTGGCAGTCCGGGACCAAGACGGGCTCCTCGCAGTTCGGCACGCGGCTCAACGGCAACAACACCAACCTGTACCAGGACCGACAGATTCAGATCGCGGCCAGGCTGCACTTCTAGAAGCGGTCTCATGGATATATTTGCGGCTTCGGCAGTGTTCGCGAGCCCCGCTTTGCGGCGGGTCTCACCCGAGGCCTCACCAATGTCGCGGCTTTATGAGACAACTTTTCATCCGTTCACACCCCCTTCACAGCCGTCTGGGACACTCCACATTATCCACGCTTTTGCCTGAAACGACGTGGAGCCGCAATTGATTTCAAGGAGTTCCAGCAGATGCCCAGCTTCGCCCGCCGTCTCCCCGCGGCCTTGTCTACCCTCGCGCTCGCCGCCGTTTCGTCCTCGCACGCGCAAACCGCCGTGGACGGCGCGATCGGCGGTACCGTCACCGATTCGTCCGGCGCGGTGGTAGGCAGCGCGCAGGTGCTCGTCCACTCGAACGGCACCGCAGCCGACACCCACGCCACCACCGACTCGTCCGGCGCGTTTCTCGTTCCACACCTTAGCTCGGGCGCATACACCGTCACCATTACGCAGCCCGGCTTCCAGACCTACTCCTCCACCAACGTCACCGTCGCGGTCGGGCTTACCACCAACATCCCGGCCCAGCTCGCGCCCGGAGCGGAAACCCAGACAGTCTCGGTTTCCGGAGCGGCTCCCAACATCAACACCACCAGCAATGACTTTACGGCGGAGATCAACCAGAAAGTCCTCGAAGACCTTCCCGTCAACAACTATCGCTGGTCAGCCTACGCGCTCCTTACCCCCGGTGTCGTGTCCGACGCGAACGGGTTCGGCCTCTTGAGCTTTCGCGGTCAATCGACCCTGCTCAACAACATCACTTTCGACGGCGCGGACGACAATCAACGGTTCTTCTCCGAGGAGCGGGGACGCACCCGCGCCGGCTACTCATCCGACAAATGGGCGGTGCAGGAGTTCCAGGTCAACACTTCCAACTACTCGACCGAGTACGGCCGTGCCGCGGGAGGCGTGGTCAACGCGGTGTCCAAGTCCGGCTCCAACCAGTTCCACGGCGAGGGCTACCTGTTCTACCGCGATGCGGTGTGGGGCGCGTACAACGACTTCACCTACCTGACCAGCCCCCAGGGCGTCCGCACCCCGATCAAGCCGGTCGACATCCGCCGCCAGTACGGCTTCGAGGTCGGCGGCCCGTTGATCAAGGACAAGCTGTTCTTCCTGCTCGCCATCGACCGGTTCAACCACAACTTTCCCGGCACCTCCGTCCCATCGAACCCCAGCATCTTCTACGCCCCGCCCAACCCAGCCAACCTCCAAACACTCGCGAAGGCGCTCAACGTTTCCACCGCGACCGCAGCCACCCAGTACTCCAACGCGGTCACGGCGCTCAACGGCATCCTCGGCTCGGTTCCGCGTACCGGCGACCAGAGCATCTTCTTCCCCAAGCTCGACTGGCAGGTGAACGAGAAAAACCACCTGTCCGGCGAGTGGAACCGGCTCAACTGGTCCTCCCCGGCCGGCATCCAGACCAGCTCCGGGGGGCTCAACTACGGCGTCCGCTCCTACGGCAACGACTATGTCCGGGTCAACTGGGGCATCGCCAAACTCGATACCCTGTTTACCTCGCGTCTGTCGAACGAGATCCGCTACCAGTATGGCCGCGACTTCGAGTTCGAGAACAACCAGCAGCCAACCGCCTATGAGCAGGCCAGCCTGCTCCAGACCGCGGGCGGGTACACTAACCCGTTCGGCCAGATCCCGCCCAACGTCAACATCACCAACGCCTTCCAGTTCGGCACCCCTACTTTTCTCAACCGCCCCGCTTACCCTGACGAACGGTCCTGGCAGCTTTCCGACACCGTCCAGTACGTACGCGGCAACCATTCCATCAAGTTCGGCGTGGACTTCCTCCACACCTACGACCTAAGCCAGAATCTGTTCGCGCAGTACGGCGGCTACTCCTACGGCGGGTCAGGCAACGCTGCACTGGTGTCCTATGTCGAGGACCTGCTGCTCTCGCAGAACCCGGCCACTGCCGGCCAGGCGAAGCATTACCAGAGCTACACCCAAGCCTTCGGCGCGCAGGGGTTTGAGTTCACCACGGTGGATTACGCCGGCTTCGCCCAGGACGAGTGGAAGGTCGCCCCCAGGCTTTCACTCACATACGGGCTGCGCTACGAGTACGAGCAGACACCGGCCGCGCAGCTGCCGAACAACACCAACGCCAACCCGCTGATTTCGCTCAACCAGACGGCGCGCCTGCCCGACAACCGCACCAACCTCGCTCCGCGCGTCGGCTTCGCCTTCCAGCCCACCCATGACGGCAAAACCTCCATCCGGGGCGGCTACGGGGTGTTCTACGCTCGGCTCATCAACTCGACGATCTACAGCGCGCTGTCGCAGACCGGCGTACTCGGGACTTCCAACGGCACCCCGCTCGCACAGCTGACCTACACCTACACGCCCACCACGCCGGGCGCGCCTGTCTTTCCCAACGTGATCCCCAATGCCGGTGCCGCCGGAACCCCGCCCAACGCCATCTACTTCGACCGTAACTTCAAGGTTCCTCAAGTGCAGCAGGCCGACCTCACCGTCGAGCACGACTTCGGCTGGAACACCGTCGTCAGCGGGTCCTGGCTGGCCGCCTGGGGCCGCCGCCTGCCCAACTTCTTCGACCAGAACCTGCTCGGCAATCCGCAATCAGTCACCTATACCGTGGTGGACCCAACCGGCAAGGGTCCCCTGCGCAGCGGCGGCCGCTACACGACGGCCTTTTACGCCCGCACGGCTGCTCAGCGCGTGACCTTGGCCAACGGAACTCCGGCGTCCAACTTCCGCGCTAATCCTTATTACGGCTCGCTGACCAATATCTACTCCGGCGTCAACTCCGACTACGAAGCCGCGGTGGTCCAGGTCAATCACCGGGTTACGAACAATCTGCAGTTCAACGCGAACTACACGTACTCGCACGCGCTCGATTACGGCGAAAACAATACCACCTTCACCAACACCAACAACCAGTACGACCCCTTGAACCTGCGCGCCGACTACGGAAACTCCAACCAAAATGTTCCGCACCGGTTCGTCGTTTACTCGGTCTATAACACGCCGTCCAGGTTCAAGGGCGTCCTGGGTTATGCGCTCAACAACTTCGAGATCGCGCCGGACTACCAGATCCAGAGCGGGCTCCCTTACTCGCCCATGACTACCGGCAGCACCACCAACCTCGTCAGCGACGCCGGCGCGACCGTCACCGGCATCGGCACCGCGCTGAACGGGACCGACGCGACGGCACGGCTTGGCTTTCTGGGCCGCAACTCGTTCCAGTACCCGCGCACGCAGATCGTCGACCTGCGCGTATCCAAGCGCTTTCAGTTCTTCGAGAAGTACACGGTGGAGCTGCTGGGGGAGAGCTTCAACCTGGCCAACCACCAAAACGTGAACGCGCTCAACACCACCTCGTACGCCACCGGCACAACCGCCGGAACCGGCAACACCCTCACCTTCAACACTCAAGGCGGTACGGGCGGCACTCCTGTCACGCCGGCCTATCAGGTCGTAACGAACTCCAACGGCAGCGGCTTTTTGTACACGCCGCGCCAGCTGCAGTTGAGCGCGCGCTTCCAGTTCTGATGGGCTCGGCGCGTAAAAGGCCCGCGCGAAAGACGCGGGCCCCTTTGCATTCACCGACTGAAGGCGTCGTTATACCTGACCGTCGTCGTGGCGGGTAAGCCACTGATAACGGTCCTCCACGATTCGCAGCAGCTTCTCGATGGTCTCGGCTTGTTGCCGAACATGGGCAGACAGTAGCGCGATCTTTGCCATAAGAACCTGGCGCTTTTGCTCGATACGCAGCATTCTCTCGTCGAATTCCATGCGGCTATGGTATGCACCATCATCGGCAAACGTGCGCGTGGGTCACCCGCTAAAATGCAGTTATGGACTTCGATGTCGCGGTGATCGGAGCGGGGCACGCGGGGTGCGAGGCGGCAGTGGCATCCGCGCGCATGGGCCTGCGCACCGCCCTGCTCACGCTCTCGGCCGACAAGATCGCGCAGATGAGCTGTAACCCGGCCATCGGCGGGGTTGCCAAGGGTCACCTGGTCCGGGAGATCGACGCGCTCGGCGGCGTCATGGGCGAGGTCGCGGACGCGGTGGGCATCCAGTTCCGGCTCCTGAACACCTCGCGCGGCCCGGCCGTGTGGAGCCCGCGCGCGCAGTGCGACAAGGCTTTGTACCGGGTCGCCATGCGCCGGGTGCTCGACCGCGAGCCGAACCTCGAGATCCTCGAAGCGGAGGCATCCGGGTTTCTATTTGACGGACCGGAGCGGATCACCGGCCTCCGGCTCCGGGACGGACGCGAACTGCGCGCCCGCGCCACCGTGGTCACCACGGGGACTTTCCTCAACGGGCTGATCCACTGCGGCGAGCAGCAAACCCCGGCAGGCCGCGCGGGCGAGCCGGCCTCCGTGCTGCTGGGTGAGGCGCTCAAGGCACTCGGCCTGCGCTCGGCCCGGCTCAAGACCGGCACGCCGCCCCGCCTCGACGGGCGCACCATCGACTGGACCCGCTTCGAGGAGCAGCCCGGCGACGCGGAGCCCACGCCCTTCTCCTTCCGCACCCGCGCGCTCGCTCTGCCGCAGATCTCCTGCCATGTCGCCCACACCACGCCCGAAACACTCGAGATTATCCGCCGCAATGTCCACCGCTCCCCCATGTACTCCGGAGCCATCGAGGCGATCGGCCCGCGCTACTGCCCGTCGATCGAGGACAAGATCGTGCGCTTCCCGGACAAGGCCGGGCACCAGTTTTTTCTCGAACCCGAGGGCCTCGCGACCGACGAAGTCTACGTCAACGGCATGAGCACCTCGCTGCCCGAGGACGTTCAGCGTGCGATCGTCCAGTCAATTCCGGGCCTCGAAAACGCGGTGATGCTGCGCCCCGGCTACGCCATCGAGTACGACTCGGTGGACCCGACGGAGCTGGACCGCTCGCTCCGGGTGAAGCGGTTCGACGGGCTGTACCTGGCCGGGCAGATCAACGGAACCTCCGGCTACGAGGAGGCCGCGGCGCAGGGCCTGATGGCCGGCATCAACTCGGCCCTGGCGGCGCGCGGGTCAGGTGAAAGCTTCCATTTGGACCGCACCGAGGCCTACATCGGGGTGATGATCGACGACCTGATCTCGAAGGGCACCAACGAGCCGTACCGGATGTTTACCTCACGGGCGGAGTTCAGGCTGCACCTGCGGATCGACAACGCCGACCGGCGCCTGACCCCGCACGGGCGGCGGCTGGGGCTAATCGCGCACGAGGACTGGGCGGCGTACGAGAGCAAGCAGGCCCGGGCCGCCGCGCTCGCAAAGCTGCTCGCCTCCGCCCGCCCGGAGCCGTCGGCCTGGGCACGGCTGCTGCCGGAGCTGCTCGCGCACGCCGAGCCCGCTCCCAACCTGCCTACCCTCGCAAACACCCAGGGCCTGACCTTTGCGGAGCTGCTGCGGCGTCCGGAGCTGACGCTCGACGGCTTATGGCCGGCGCTGGAAGCCGTCCTGCGGACGTCCGCAAACGCTCTGTTCGATCCCTGGCTGACGGTGGAAACGCCTGTCGAGCGCGGGCAGCGCCGGGTGGAGCTCAAGGCGGTTGAAACCGAGATCAAGTACGCCGGCTACCTCGAACAGCAGCGGAAGTCGATCGAGAAGCTGCGCTCGGCGGAAGGCCGGGCCATTCCCGCGCACTTCGAATACCGCGGCGTTTCGGGGCTGTCGAGCGAGCTCCAGGAGAAACTGACACGCGTGCGGCCCGCGACTATAGGCCAGGCCAGCCGCATTCCGGGCGTTACGCCGGCCGCACTGACAATCCTGAGCGTTCTGGCGGCGCAGTCTCAGAGCCGGGCTTAGATCCCCATCCCGTATTCGGTGGCGATTGGGTCACCGGCGTTGGAGAAGAAATCCGAAGGCGTCCGGTGGTAAAACCGGTACCGGAAACGAAGCTCCCGCCCGACAAAAAAGCCGACCGCCACGGCTCCGATGGCCAGGGCGGCCAGGCCCGCGGCCCGGAATGGAGACAGAACGCCGTCTTCCTCTTCGAGGAGTTCGGCATCTGGATTCGAGAGGTTGAGCAGTGTCATGGGGCCATGATAGCGCAGGGTCCCCCACTGAAATGTATTCGCTTTGTAAAGACGACAGTACGAAAGTCACGGCCTCAGCGGGAAAGCCGCAGCGCGATCTGCGCGACGCGCGGGTCGGTGACGGTGCTTGTGATGGACCCAAATGCCGCCGACCCTTGCGTGCCGTTTGGCTGCGCGAACGCGGGGGTGTTGGTCGCGTTGAACAGCTCCGCGCGCAGCTCCACGTCCAGCTTTTCCGACACGGCGGTGTGCTTGATCAGCGCGAAATCCCAGTCGCGGTAAGCGGGGCCGCGCGCGGGGTTGCGTGAGGCCGACCCGAAGGTGAACTGCGGGGCCTGGAGAAAGGCCGCCGTATTGAAAAAGTGCGCCGGGGTGCGTACGCCGGGGTCGAGATTGGGCTTGCCGACCAGGTTGGGCCGCTGGAGCGATACCCCGGCAAACGCGTTCAGGTTGTTCGCCTGCGTGACGGTCACGGGCAGGCCGCTGTCGAACGCGAGCAGGGTATTCAGGTTCCAGCCGCCCAGCGCGGCGGTCGCCAACCCGTGCCCGGCGAACCGCGGTAAGGCGTACACAGCCGAAAACGACAGGATGTTGGGCGCGTCGCCGTTCGAGGCGTCGCGCTCCAGCCCCGGGCGGTACGCGTCGGCGGCGATGAGCGAGGACGAGTTCGGCGAGGACAGCACGGTCGACGAGAACACGGAGGAGGCGTCGTCGATGAGTTTGGAGTGCGTGTACGCGAACAGAAAATACAGCGACCGGCTCATGCGCCGCTCCACCTTGGCCTCGATCGCGTTGTAGTTGCTGGTGCCGCTGTTGTTGCGGTAGATCGAGACGTTCTGGAAGCGCGGATAGGGCCGCAGCAGCTGGGCCGCCGCCACGGTGCGCCCGCCGATAGAGCTCGACGCTGGGATCTGCCCGAAGTAAGGATTGGCCACCTGCGCCGTAAGCGCCGCCGGGTTGGTCAGCCCCATGGCGAGCTGCGCGGCGGTCAGCTGGTTGTAGTCCGCATCCGGGATGCCGACGTGCACCACGTGCGAGCCGACGTAGGTCACGCTGAACGACAGATTCCGGTTGAGCGAGCGCTCGACCGCCAGGTTCCACTGCTCCACATAGCCAGAGCCGGCACTCCGGTTGACGGTGTACACGCTTTGGCCCAGGCCGGCGTTCGGCGTGGGCGCGACCCGCTGGACCGTCGGTCCAGAGGAAAGCGTGAATGCGGGATTGAAGCTGTCCTGCGTCGTCTGCTGCACGTTTTGGATGAACGGGTACTGCGGGTTGGTGAAGGGTGTGGTGATGCCGCTCTGGTCGATGAAGACGATGCCGAAGCCGGAGCGGATCACGGTCTTGGTGTCCGGAGAAAAAGCCAGGCCCAGGCGGGGCGCGACGTTGCCCCAGTGCAGCTCACGGGCGGAACGAGGGAAGCCGTTGACGCCCAGATAGTCCAGCTGTTGAGTCGCGAGATTGAAGACCGCTCCCTGGTTGTGCGTTTCGGTCGAGGGCAGGTGCAGCGTCCAGCGCGCGCCCAGGTTCAGCGTCAGCCGCGGCAGGACGCGCCAATCGTCCTGGGCGAAGAACTCATAGATGTAATCGCGCGGGCGCAGGGTCCGGGTTTGCAGATCGATAGAGTACGCGCTGACCTGGCCCAGAAGAAAACTCGCGATCGAGTTGCCGCCGGTGGAGGCGCCGGTGGCCTGCGTATTGGTGCCGGTAGTCGCGAAGGTAAACGCGCCCGCTGGGTTGGGTGGTGCGATGGCATTCAGCTCGTACCGGCGGAAATCCACGCCGAACCGTGCGTCGTGCGCCCCCCGGTTGAGCAGGACGGAGTCGACCAGCTCGCCGACGGCCGTCTGATACCGGGAAAACGTGCTCGCCGAAGGACCCAGCTGCTGGATCCCCGTGAGGGTGAACAGGGGCAGAGCGTTGTTGAAGGCCGCGTTGACCGGGGTGCCCGGCACCAGTGGCGCGTTCGGTACTGTCGCCCCGGACTGCGTATTGCCCCGCCGCGTGTAGCCGATGCGGAAGTCGTTGACCAGCGACGGGGTGAAAGTGTGGGTCTCGTTCGCGACGACCTGCTGGCCGAGGATATTGGTGAGCCCGGCGACGCTGCCCGTGCCGATCACCGTGCCGGTAATCAACCCGGAGCCGTCCGGCAGGGGAGTAACGGGGTTTTCGTTTTCGCTGTAGTAGCTGTACCGGGCAAAACCCCGGTCGCGGGTACCGCGCGCGGCGTCTACCCGCAGGTCGAACTGCTGCTGGTGGTCGTCGTCGTTCGCCGTGCGGCTGTAGTTGTTGGTCGCCCCCGGCGCGGTCGGCAAGGGATAGCGCTGGAGCAGCGCGGCCGCCGTGGGATCGAACGGCCGGTTGATGACTTCGTTCGGGAATTCGGTGCGGACGATGCGGCCGTTCACCACGCGGGTGGTCGCGGGGTCGTAAATGCGCGTGCCGGTAAAGATACCCCGCCGCTGCGGCACGGTCGGGACGGTGGAGATGCGCGTGACGCCCACCCGCTGCAGCGTTCCCTGGTAATCAGCGAAGACGAACAGCCGGTCGCGCAGGATGGGCGCGCCGAGAGTCGCGCCGAACAGGTTGCGCCGGTACTCGGGCTTAGGGGCGTTCGCCGGGGCGAAGTAGTTGCGGCTGTTCAGGGCCTCGTTGCGGAAATACTCGAAGACGGATCCATGGAGATCGTTGGTGCCGGACCGGGTAGCCACGTTCACGACCCCTCCGTTGAACCGCCCGAACTCCGCGGGCACGTTGTTGGCCAGCACGGTGAACTCGGCGATCGAGTCGAGGATGGGGAAAAACGCGACCTGGCCGGGCTCGGGCTGCAGGGCGGAGATGCCGTCGTACAGGTACTCGTTGGTGCGGGGGCGCCCGCCGTTGATGCGCGGCAGCAGCGTGCCCGGCTGCAGTTCGACGCCCGGCACCAGCTGGGTGAGCTGGATATAGTTGCGGGTGTTGAGCGGCAGCGCTTCGACCGCCGAGCCGGGGATGGTGGTCTGCACGTCGGACGATTGATTCTGGAGCAGCGGGGCGTCGGCCGTGACCGTGACCGTTTCGCCCGCGCTGCCGACCTGCAGCACCAGGTCGAGCCCGACCGTGACGCCCGTGGTCACGGTGATGCCGGACCGCTCCAACCGCTGAAATCCCTGGGCCGTGACCGCCAGCGCATACCCGCCGGAGTTGAGGTGGGCGAAGTCGTACTCGCCCGCTCCGGTGGTTGTGCCCGCCTGGCGAACGCCCGTGCCGGCCTCCGTGAGCTCAACCGCCGCGCCCGCGATCGGCGCGCCGGAAGGCCCCGTGAGCCGCCCCTTGAGCTCGCCCAGGACCTGGGCGTGGAGAGGCGCGGCGGCGAGGAAAAGAAAAAGAGCAGATCGAGTCGTCATGCTTAAGCGAATCTATGCGGGACGATTCGAGATTGCAAGACGGTTTCGGCTGCCGCCTTTACTGAACGGTGAGCGTGAAGGCGGCTGAGTGGACGAGCGTCCCGCTGGTTGCGGTGACGGTAAGGGGAAAAGTGCCGGTGGGGGTTCCGCCGGTGGAGGCGGGAGCCGGGGCCGGCTTCGAGGCACCGCAGCCGGGGAGACAAGCCAAGAGCATGAGAGCCGCCGGGAGACCCAGCGCGCACCCTGTCGGGAAGCTGGACGACCCGCGAAGACGGCAGAAGAGGACAGCCCCGGCAAGGAGCAGCCCTTTTGCGAGGCGAACGCAAATTTACTTGACAACGGATGCTGGCTGCCCCACTCTGTGGACGCCGCGATTGTGGACCTTCAAAGAGTACGAAGCGGCGCTGAGACTCTGCACGATTGCGGTTCTGAACCTTGGTTCAAGGCTGGTGTTCCCCCGACTTACGTGGGTTTGGCTCTTGCTGGGTTGCGCATTCTCGATCAGGAGTTCCACCATGTTCAAGTTCGCCCCCCCCCCCCTCGTTCGAGCAGCCTTTCTGATGCTGCTCGGTAGCGCCATCACCGGTTCGATCCCGCCGGGCATGGCTCAGAGCACTTCCGCTGTTCCGAGCGTGGCCGCGACCGGGCCGGTGCCGCTCACGGCAGAGCAGATCAAAGCGGCGCGCAGTCTGACGCCGGAGCAGATCGCGGACCTCAAGGTGAGGCTGCAGCCAATTTTGGCCGCGCTCAAGGCACGGATCGCTCTTTCAGAGCAGGCGCGACAAGGGATGCCGAGCTTGCAGGCAATCGATACAGGGCTGGTGACAGCCGATTCAAAGTCACTCATGAGTCCCCCTCGATCGCCGGGTTTTGCCTTCACCGATCACAGCGGACGAACGATCAGGCCGCAACTCTCCTTCCCTTCTTCCTTGGAGGCAGCCGCCGCTGCTGAAAACCAGCCCGCCTCACCGGTGCCGGTTGTTGTACCCATACCCCCTCCGTGTGCTCTCGACATTGGCAGCGAGCAGACCAACTGCGGTCCGGTGCACTGCATTGGGGCGAACTGCCCCGTACCTGGCCAGCCAAGCGGCCCGCCACCCAACGTGGATGCCGATCACGACGGACTTCCTGACGCTTTGGAAGCGCAGCTTGCCGATAACTTCACGCCCGTTTACTACATATCCGGCGGAGAGCAACAATCCTTTGCGACCTTTGCCGACTACGTGCCGATGACCGTGACATCGCTGCTTGGACCGAACACGCCGTTCAGCTACTACCGCGTTACGCCTTTGGGCGTGGGGCCGGACAAATACGGCAATCAGCGTTCGTTTCTCCGCATCGACTATCTCACGTTGTGGAACGCAGACGGCGGCTTGGCCGGAGGCAGTCCGGCATGCGAGCTTTCCTTTGTCGGGTTGGATCAGGTCATAGGAGAATTGACCGGTCACGAACTAGACGTGGAACGTTCAGGAATGTATGTGACGGCACCGCCGGTCAATGGCGGCCTTAACCCGGATCCGAATGCGTACAGCATCGCTTTTCTCTACACAGCGGCGCACGAAGGCACTTTCTTTGACGCCTCCTCGTTCGCGAACTACCAGCCGGATGTCGTTCCCGCAGGCTCGCATACGCTTCTGGCCTTGTCCCTTTCCAAGCACAGCACATACGGGAGCGATCCGAATTACTACAACTTGGTTCCTTTGCCCTATATCGCGGCTTACAACGCGGCATTGACGGCAGCTTGGGTCGCCGGCGAGATACCCGACGATTACTACTATTACGCCCAGGCGATAGCGAACGATGCCTTCTTTGGGTGTATCGTCGAACAATTCCACGATCAGGGCGGCAGCATCGCACAGCAAAGGGTCAATGTGGGAGAGGTTGCACAACCTATCAACGGCGGCACCTTCATCCGGGACGATTCGGCTCGCGCTCTTAACTTTACTGAAAAACTCACGAATCCTCTGCCTTTCTACTGATTCCATTCGCATCGGGGCCAAGCTTCCGGGATTGGTCCCGATGCTTTTACCGGAGGAACTTATGATCTTGAAATGCTTGTCGAGCACTCTCGCGACAATCACGTTCGCGGTTTCCACGGCGACCGGCGCGGGCGCGCTTGAGCCTCATCGAACTCAGGCGATGCAAACTCCCGATTCCGGCGATCGATTCAGTACAGAACTTACCGGTTTTAATGCGGATTCGCAGATCCCTTGGTTGGCGACGGATGTGCAAGGAAGCGGTGTTGCGGCTGAAACGCTGCCGCCGGTCAAAGTGGAAACAATCGACCTCGCGATAGTCGACGCAGAACCCCAAAGCGCGCCTGCTCCGGGTCCTCAAAAGAGCTCTCAGGCCAGCTCAAACCGGAAAGCTAAGATAGGCGTCATCGTCTTGGTCGCGACCATAGGGCTGGTACTTACACTGGCAATACTCGCCGGCAAGAGCTAAGAGGTCCACTATGGAACTCGTTTTGAAGGCGCAGGCGCTTGCGGCGACGGCCGCACTAGCCGGCATGGCGGGATGCGGTACTTCGGTGAATCCTGGAAATATCGCTGCGACCGGCGCGTCTCAGCCTATAGCGCAGGCTTGCACAACCGCAATCACGGGCAGGATGGAGGATTCTCTGACATTCTCTCCGGTCGCGCGAGGGCTCGTGCTCCTCGAGAGCGGGACGCCGCAACCGCAGCTGCTCGCGGGCGTCGATACAAAGACGACGGAGTTCCTGGAAGCAGCGCGGGCGGCGAGCGCCGCCGACGGAACATTCAGGCTCTGTGTGCCGGACCCGATTTCCGCGCCGACGATCGTGGTGTTCGTAGCAGAGGACGGAAAAGGCAAGCACTACCCGCCGTTCGTCATGGGAGCCACAGTGGCGGCTGACCTCGGCCCGGTCACCATGGGCGGGTGTGACGTTTCCTGCGATCTCACGCAGGGAACACAAAGCGCGGCTCCGACCGTTCTCGAAGGAGCGGTCACAACCTCTCCGGCAACGAAGGCAGGACTGGTCGCCGCGCAAATCGGCATCGCTCCTCTGGATGGCTCGCAAGCAGTCTGGGCGGTCTCGATACCGGGGCTGGGCGAGGCTGAGACCAACGCCTTTCAAACCTCGGCGGGCACCTGCGCCGGGCCGTGCTCGCCCTATCGATTCACCTTACCCTCCCTGGCACCCATTGTGCAGACCGACCGACAATTTGTACTTTCCGGTTCCGGGCCGGGCACCGGGCAGGGGAAAAGAACCCAGCAACGTGGTGCGGTGCTCTACACCGTCTACGCTACGGCCTCGGGCTGCAAGTATCCCTTCGCCGAAGCCGCTGTCGCTAGCGACGGGCATACGTTCCTGGCCGCATCTTCCGGCGCTGTGCTCGACGCCGCGGACGCCGCCTTTACGGACTGCCGGTGATCCCGCGCCCCGGCCCTTCGTAGGGCAGAAACAGCGTGAACACGGTCCCGCGGCCGGGGCCCTCTTCGGCGCGGGTGCGCAGGCGCAAGCGGCCGGCGTGGCGCTCGGCGATCTCACGCGAGACCCACAGCCCCAGTCCGGTGCCGGAGATGCCCTTGGTGGTGAAGAACGCCTCGAACAAGCGGTGGCGCACCTCCGTGGACATGCCCGGGCCCGTGTCGGCGAC
>CAXTTW010000010.1:0-16137 GCA_964247255.1 uncultured Acidobacteriaceae bacterium | reverse complement strand
ATCGATGCCTGCAAGCAGGCCGGCATCGAGATCCCCGCCTTCTGCTACTACCCCGGCCTTTCGCTCCAGGGTGCCTGCCGCATGTGCGTCGTGCGCGTGGACAAGATGCCCAAGCTCCAGACCGCCTGCACCACCCCGATTGCCGAAGGCATGGTCGTCACGACTGAGAGCCCGGAGATCGCGCAGTCCCGCAAGGGCGTTCTCGAGCTGCTTCTCGGCAATCACCCGCTCGACTGCCCGGTCTGCGACGCGGGCGGCCAGTGCGAGCTGCAGGACATGACCTTCAAGTACGGTGCGTCGGAGTCCGGCTACACCGAGACCAAGAACCACCGCGAGGAGCAGCAGTGGTCCCCGGTCGTGTTTTTCGATCGCCCGCGCTGCATCCTCTGCTACCGCTGCGTGCGCGTGTGCGGCGAGGGCATGGACGTGTGGGCGCTCGGCGTGCAGAACCGCGGCTCGGCTTCCGTCATCGCGCCCAACATGGGCGACCACCTGGACTGCGAGGAGTGCGGGGCCTGCATCGATATCTGCCCGGTTGGCGCGCTCACCTCCGGCACCTATCGGTACAAGACCCGTCCGTGGGAGATGAACCATACCGCGACCATCTGCACCCACTGCGGCGATGGCTGCAAGACCACGCTCGGCACCCGCGCCGACAAGGAAGGCTCGGTCATCATGCGCGGGGACAACCGCGACAAGTCCGGCGCGAACAACGACTTCCTCTGCATCAAGGGCCGGTACTCCTTCGACTTCGCCAACCGCGAGGACCGGCTCACCAAGCCGCTGGTCCGCAACGCGGCGGGCAAGCTCGAACCCGCGACCTGGGAGGCCGCGCTCGACCGCGTGGGCAAGCGCCTGCGCGAGATTCGCGAGACGCGGGGCGGCGAGGCGATCGGCGTCATCGGCTCGAACCGGACGACGAACGAAGAAAACTACTTGCTGCAGAAGTTCGCCCGCGTGGTCCTCGGGACCAACAACATCGACCACCACCGCACGGCGGACTACCCGGCGTTTATGGCGGCGCTCGGGGGCTCCGGCAAGACTGCTTCGATTCGGGACTTTGAGAAAGCACCGGCCATGTTGGTCCTGGGCAACGACCCCACGGAACAGCACCCGCTGCTGGCCTGGAACATCCGCACCAACGTCCGGACCAACCGGGCCAAGCTCTACCTCGCCAACCACCGCGAGATCAAGCTTCGCCGTCAGGCTAAGGCGTTCCTCCAGATCCCGGCCGACGGTTACGGCGCGCTCATCCGCTACCTGGCCGGTGATGACTCCGCCCTCACAGACCACGGCACCGCCGCCAAGCTCCGCGACGCTGTCGCCGCCGAACCCGAGCTGGTTATCGCCTTCGGCTCGGAGTTCCGCGGGCGGGACCTCGATGCGCTGGTCCGCTGGGCCGCCACGCTGCCCAACGCCAAGCTTGCCGCGCTCGGCGACTACGCAAACTCCCGCGGCGCGGCCGACATGGGTGTACTGCCCGACTTCCTGCCCGGCTACACGCCCGTTGCCCAGGGCGGCGCGTTCGCCGAGGAGTACGGCGCGGCCCTCCCGCAGACCCCGGGCAAGAACCTGGTCGAGATGTTCGACGCAGCGGGCCGGGGCGAGCTGGGCGCGCTTTACGTCGTCGGCTCCAACCCGGTCGCCCGCTACGGCGTCGACCCCGCAGCGCTTGCAAACACGTTTCTGGTCGTCCAGGACATGTTCCTGACCGAAACCGCCGTCCTCGCCGACGTGGTCCTGCCGGCCGCCTACCTGTATGAGAAAGCAGGCACCGTCACCAGCACCTACGGCGACATCCAGCTGGTCAAGAAGGCCGCCGACACCGCCGGGGTCCGCCCGGACTTCGAGCTGATCGTCCGCATCGCCGACAAGCTCGGCTTCAAGGCGCAGGCGCTCGTCCCGTTCGGGCGCGGCTTGCGCGCGGATCTCGGCCAGAGCCGCGGCGCGCAGTCCGGCGAGGCCGACCGCCATGCCGTTTGGCTGGCCGCGAACAACTACGAGCCTAAGCTGAGCCCGTTCGACCCGTTCGCGACCTTCGACGAGATCCAGCGGCTCGTCCCCTCCTACGCCATCTCGCGCTTCGAGCTGCTTTCGGGCCGCGACAAGCCCGTCCGGACGGGTCTGGTTCAGATCGGCGAGCTGAAGCCGGATCGCGCCGATCTCGTCCTCCCGGCGAACGATACGCTGTTCTCCTCCGGCACGCTGGGCCGCTACTCGCCCGTGCTGCACCAGGTGCTTGAAAGCCACGAGGCCATGCCCGCCGCGCAGGCTGCGGACTAGCGGCCCGCCGCCAACCGGCAGAAGCGGCTTTTCCGTCACGGAGAGCCGCTTTTCCGTTAAGCTGAGGCTGGCTGAAAGATTTGCGCGGCGCGAGCCGCTCACGTTCCCAACGCACCGACCCCGGAAGGCTCCGCTTTGTCCACATTCCTGATCTTCCTCCTCCTGAGCCTCGTCAAGATCGCCGTCGTGCTCGTCATTTATCTCACCGCGGTCGCCTACACGGTGCTGCTCGAGCGCAAGGTCGTCGGCCGCATCCAGAACCGCTGGGGACCCACGCGGGTGGGCCCCTTCGGCCTGCTCCAGCCGCTGGCCGACGGCGCGAAGCTGTTTCTCAAGGAAGACATCATGCCCTCGGGCGTGTACAGGCCGCTGTACATCGCGGCACCGGTCATCGCGCTGGTATGCGCCCTCACCTCGATCGCGGTGGTGCCCTTCGGCGCGAACATCTCCTGGCACGGCGTGGACCTGTTCGAGATCGCCGACGTCAATATCGGCCTGCTCGTCATCCTCGGCGTCACTTCGGTGGGCGTGTACGGCATCGCGCTCTCCGGCTGGTCGTCGAACAACAAGTATTCGCTGCTGGGTTCGCTCCGTGCCTCCGCACAGCTAATCTCCTATGAGCTCGCGCTCGGCCTTTCGCTGGTCGGCGTGGTGATGCGCGCCGGTTCGCTGCGCCTGCGCGACATCGTCGATGTGCAGTCCACGCACGGCCTCGCCAGCTGGAACTTCTTCGGCGGCCTGCAGTTTGTCGGGTTTTTCATCTACCTGATGGCCGCCTACGCCGAAACTAACCGTACTCCCTTCGACCTGCCCGAAGCGGAAAGCGAGCTGGCCGCCGGTTACCATACCGAGTATTCATCGATGAAGTTCGCCATGTTCTTTATGGCCGAGTACGCGAACATGATCACGGTCGGCTGCGTGGCCACGCTGCTCTTTTTCGGCGGCTGGTCCAGCCCCTTCGGCCATCTGATCCCGGCCGTCGGCCCGGTGTTTGTCCAGGCCCTGCTCCCGGTTTTCTGGTTCGTGCTCAAGGTCTTCCTCTTTCTGTTCCTCTACATCTGGGTCCGCGGCACGCTGCCCCGGTTCCGCTACGACCAGCTCATGGGTTTCGGCTGGAAGTTCCTCATGCCCTTGTCCGTGCTCAACATCGTCGCATCGAGCCTCTTCTTCGCGCGTTAAGCTCCGCTTCCGGCGGCGCGTCGCGCGCTGAACCGGGTTACAATCGACTTTCCCCGAAACGCGAGCAGCCCATTCATGTACGTCGTCCTGTTCCTCATCTTCGCAGTCCTCTGCATCGCCGGCGCGGTCAACCTGCTGCTCGCCCGCCAGCCCATCAACTCCGCTCTTTCCTTGATCGTCGTCATGGTCTCGCTCGCCGTGCTGTACCTTCTGCTCGGGGCGGAGTTCCTGGCCGCCGTTCAGGTCATCGTCTACTCGGGCGCGATCATGGTGCTGTTCACCTTCGTCATCATGCTGCTCAATGCCAGCACCGAGGACCGCTCCCGCAATGTGAGCAAAGTCGCCTACGGCGCGGGCTTTCCCGGCGTGGTCGCGCTGGTTTGCCTGCTCTCCTATGTCTTTCTGCACGAGCGGCTGGCCCTGGGCTCGACCGCGCTCGGCGACCAGGTCGTCGGCACCTCCACGCTTTCCCGCGTGCTCTTCCGCGACCTGCTCCTTCCCTTCGAGGTCACTTCCATCCTGATCCTCATCGCCATCCTGGGCGCGGTCGCGCTCGCCCGCAAGGAGCCCGGCCAATAACGATATGACCGTCCCCATTGCCTGGTACCTCATCCTCTCCGCTATCCTGTTCTCGCTCGGCGTCGGCGCGTTCCTGGTCAAGCGCAACATCATCACTATCTTCATGTCGATCGAGCTTATGCTCAACGCGGTCAACCTCGCGTTCGTTGCCTTCTCCCACATGCGGCGGGATGTCTCCGGCCAGCTCTTTGTCTTCTTCGTCATGGTCGTCGCAGCGGCCGAGGCCGCCGTCGGCCTGGCCATCATCATCGCGATCTACCGCGCCCGCAACACGCTCGACGTCGACCAAGTCGACCTGATGAAGCTATGAACCTGCATCTCGTCTGGATCCCGCTGCTTCCCTTCCTCGGCTTCCTGGTCAACGGAACCATCGGCCGCCGTCTGTCGCGCCCTATAGTGTCGGCCGTGGCGCTGCTCACGGTGCTGGCCTCGTTCGGGCTTGTCGCGAATGCCGCGCTCGCCTTCCACGGAACGCACACCGAGGTACTGACCCCCTGGATCACCGCCGGCAACTTCCATGCCGATTTCGCCTTCACCGTCGATCAGTTGACGCTGGTTTTCCTCTTCGTCATCACCGGCATCGGCTTCCTGATCCACCTCTACTCGGTCGGCTACATGGCGCATGAGGAAGGCTTCTGGCGGTTCATGGCCTACCTTAATCTGTTCATGTTCTTCATGCTGACCTTGGTGCTGGCGGAGAACTTCCTGCTGCTCTTTGTGGGCTGGGAAGGCGTCGGTCTCGCCTCCTACCTCCTGATCGGCTATTACTTCGACCGCGATAGTGCTGCTAACGCCGGGCGCAAGGCGTTCG
This sequence comes from uncultured Acidobacteriaceae bacterium, assembly GCA_964247255.1. Classification (GTDB taxonomy): domain Bacteria; phylum Acidobacteriota; class Terriglobia; order Terriglobales; family Acidobacteriaceae; genus EB88. The sequence continues at coordinate 11,285 of CAXTTW010000010.1, read as the reverse complement.
TGGTCAACCGCGTGGGCGATTTCGGCTTCCTGCTCGCGATGTTTCTGGTCATCGTCCACTTCGGCACGCTTTCTTTCCATGCCGTGTTCAACAGCCTGCTCGCGCAGCCCGGCTTGCAGGGCGGCTGGCTGACCGCCATCGCTCTGTGCCTGCTGGTCGGCGCGGCCGGCAAGTCCGCGCAGATTCCCCTCTACGTCTGGCTGCCGGACGCCATGGAAGGCCCCACCCCGGTCTCCGCGCTGATCCACGCGGCCACCATGGTGACCGCCGGCGTCTACATGGTCGCGCGTGCCCACCCTATCTTCGACCGCTCGCCGTTCGCGCTCGGCTGCGTCGCCGTCATCGGCTGCGCCACCGCCTTCTTCGCCGCGACTATCGGCCTGATGCAGACCGACATCAAGCGCGTCCTGGCCTACTCGACCGTCTCGCAGCTCGGTTACATGTTTCTGGCCTGCGGGGTCGCCGCGTACTCCTCCGCGATCTTCCACGTGGTCACCCATGCATTCTTCAAGGCTCTGCTGTTCCTGGCGGCCGGGTCCGTCATCCATGCGCTCTCCGGCGAGCAGGACATGCGCGCCATGGGCGGGCTCCGCACCAAAATCCCCATCACCTTTTGGACCATGACCGCCGGGGTCGTCGCCATCGCCGGCATCCCGCCGCTGTCGGGCTTTTTCTCGAAGGACGAGATTCTCTACCAGACCTTCTCCTCACCCATGGGCGGGGCCAAGCTGCTCTGGTTCGTCGGCCTTCTCACCGCGGGCGTCACCAGCTTCTACATGTTCCGGCTCTACTTCCTGACCTTCTTCGGCGACTACCGCGCGACCGTCGCTCACGCCCATACCCCTGAACCGACCCACCATGCCGAGGCCTCCAAGGGCATGGCCGAGACGTCCACCGCCCAGGCCGCTCCCCATGCCGCGATCCACGCGCCCGACACCCACGCGAGCCACGGCGAACCGCACGAGTCCCCCTGGTCCATGCTCGGCCCGCTCGTCATTCTGGCCATCGGCGCGGTCTTCGGCGGCCTCCTCGGCCTGCCGGGCGAGGGCAATTTCCTCCACGCCTTCCTCAATCCCGTCCTCGCGACCGGCACAGAGGCCCACGCGGAAAACACGGCTCTTGAAGTCACCCTGGCCGTCGTCTCGAGCCTGGTCGCCCTCGCCGGCTTTGGTGTCGCCTACTTGATGTATGTGAAACAGCCCGCGCTGCCCGGCCGGCTCGCCGGGCAGTACCGGTCTGTTTACATGCTGCTGCTCGACAAGTACCGCATCGACGAGCTTTACGACGCCGCGATCGTGCGCCCGACCGTCAACTTTTCCCGCTTCGTCCTGAGCGCTTTGGTCGACGGCGGCCTCATCACCGGCGGCGCGTTCGGTTTAGGCGCGGGCGTCCGCGGCCTCGGCGCGGTCACCCAACGCATGCAGTCCGGCAACATCCGCGCCTATGCGGGCTGGCTCGCCGTCGGCGCGGCCCTGCTGCTCGCGCTCGCCCTGTTCGGTTTCGGCACCCACTTCACCCCGGTCGCGGTCATTACTCGTTAAGGAAATACCTTGCTCAACGAACACATCCTCACCGTCGCGATCCTTCTGCCCGTACTCGGCGCGCTCCTGGTCGCCCTGCTTCCGCGCGGTGGCCGCTCCGTCCAGTGGACGACCTTCGCCGTTTCGCTCCTGTTCTTCGCCTGCACCCTGTACCTGCCCCTGCACTTCGACTACCGCACTACTTCGTTCCAGTTCGAGGACAACTACCAGTGGATCCGCAACCCCAACATCCACTACCACGTCGGCATCGACGGCATTTCCCTCTGGCTCTCCGTCCTGACCGGCTTCCTCGCCCCGCTCGGCGTGCTTGCCTCCTGGAAGGCGATAGAAACCCGCACCAAGGAGTTTTACTTCTTCTTCCTGCTCCAGCAGACCGCCATGCTGGGCGTGTTCACCTCGCTCGACCTGTTCCTCTACTACGGCTTCTGGGAGCTCTCGCTGATCCCCATGGCCATCCTGATCGCCATGTTCGGCCGGACGAAAGGCCCCGCGGCTGCCATCAAGTTCTTCCTCTACACCTTCATCCCTTCGGCGTTGTTCCTGGTCGCCATCCTGTTCCTCTACGCCAGGGCCGGCACCTTTGATTTCGTCGAGCTCCAGGCCATGCTCGGACGCGGGCAACTCGGCATCGGCCCCGCCGCCCTCGGCTGGACCGCCTTCGCTTTCCTCGTCGCCTTCGCGGTCAAAGTTCCCGTTTTTCCGCTTCACGGCTGGCTCGCCGATGTCTTCGAGGAGGCTCCCACGGCCATGGCCATCGTGGTCGCCGGCAAGCTCGGCCTCTACTCGCTCATCCGCTTCAACCTGGGCCTGTTTCCCGCGCAGTCCCGGCAGTTCGCCCCGTGGATGGTCGCGCTCGCTGCCATCGGCGTCCTGTACGGGTCTTTGAACGCATTGGTGGCCCGCGATCTGAAGCGCGTCGTCGCTTTCGGCACCCTCGCCGCGCTCTCCTTCTGCACACTCGGCATCTTTTGCTTCTCGATAGCCTCGCTTGACGGCGCGGTCTACCAGACGTTGAATGAAGGCATCATCGGCGGCGCGCTGCTCTCGTTGCTCGGCATCCTCTATGAGCGCTACGGCACCTACGACACCGCGCAGTACGGCGGCCTGGCCGCGCGCCTGCCCTGGATGGTGTCGTTCTTCGTGATCACCATCCTCGCCCTGGTCGGCCTGCCCATCTTGAACGGCTTCGTTGGGGAGTTCCTCGTCCTCTCCTCCGCCTTCGCCACCCACCTGGGCTGGGGCATCGCCGCCACGCTCGGCGTCATTTTCTCGGCCGCCTATGCCCTCACGTTCATCCAGAAGGTCTTTTACGGCCCTCAGACCGCGCTCGTGACCCGAAGCACCGGCATCCGCGACGTCGTCGGCCGCGAGCACCTCATGCTCTGGCCCTTTATCCTGCTCATGGTCGTCATGGGCGTCTGCTCGCCCTACTGGATGCGCGCCATCACCCCGGCCGTCGCCGGCTACTCGAACGACCACCACCATGCCGCCCCGGCCGGCCAATTGAACCCGGCCGCAGGAGCTCAATGAACCCGTCGCTGCTCCGCATCCTCCCCGAGGTCATCCTCACCCTCACCGGCGTGGCCATCATGCTCGCCGACCCGATCCTTCCCAAGGGCGCGTCCCGCAAACAGATGGGCTGGGTTGCCGTCCTTGGCACCTTCTTCGCGCTTGCCGCCTCCATCGAGCAGTGCTACTTGCCCCCCGGCACCGCCTACTTCGAGACCATCCGCACCGACGCCTTCTCCGGCTTCTTCCACGTCCTGATCGCGGGCATCGTCCTTGTTTCGCTCCTCACGACCCTCGACTCGGTCAAGCGCGACCAGGAAAACCTCGGCGAGATGTTCGCCCTGATCGTCTTCGGCGCGGTCGGCTCCATGCTCATGACCTCCGCCGTCGAGCTGCTGCTGGTCTTCGTCGCGCTTGAAATCTCCTCCATTTCGAGCTACATCCTCGCCGGCTTCCGCCGCAAAACCGGCAAAAGCCCCGAGTCGGCCATCAAGTACTTTCTCCTGGGCTCCTTCGCCACCGCCTTTTTCCTCTACGGTATCGCCCTCTTGTACGGCGCGACCGGCACCACCCGCACCTCGCACATCTCCGCCGCCCTCGCCGGGTCTGGTGCGCCGCTGCTCGCGACCCTCGGCGTCGGCATGGTGCTGGTCGGCCTCGGCTTCAAGGTCTCCGCCGCGCCCTTCCATGTCTGGACGCCCGACACCTACGAAGGCGCGCCATCGCCCGTGGTCGGCATGATGTCCACGGCGCCCAAGGCCGCCGCGTTCGCCGTCCTGCTGCGCATCCTGTTCGAGGCCGTCCCTACCCTCTACGTGCACTGGGAACCCATCGTCTGGATCATGGCTGTGCTCTCGATGACCATCGGCAACCTCGGCGCGCTCCGCCAGCGCAATGTCAAGCGCATGCTCGCCTATTCCTCCATCGCGAACGCCGGCTACCTGCTCGTCGCTTTTACCGCGCTTACCGAGGACGGCGTCGCCGCCGCCGCCTTCTACACCGTCACCTACGCGGCGATGAACATCGGCATCTTCGCCGTCATCTCTCACGCCGGCGGCTACGAGGACCGGCTCACCACCACCCAGGACTACCGCGGCCTCGGCTACCGGTCCCCCCTGCTCGGCGGCGCGATGGCCTTCTTCCTCATCTCGCTGATCGGTATCCCGTTTACCGGCGGCTTCTTCGGCAAGTTCTACGTCTTCTCGGCCGCGCTGCATTCAGGGTTGGTGTGGCTGGCCATCATCGGCCTGCTCAACTCCGGCATCGCCGCCTTCTACTACCTCCGCCTGCTCGCGGCCCTCTACACCCGCCCCGCCGAAGGCTCGCTGCTCGAAGGCATCCCCCGCGTCGGCGTGCCCCTGCTGTTCGCCATCTTCCTTTCCGCTTCGGCCACGCTGCTGCTGGGAGTCGTCCCCAGCCGATTCCTCGACTCCGCCCGCTCCGCCGCCCTCACCCTCGGCGTCCCCGGCAATGGGCTGGCGCACCAGGCGGTTACGGTGGATACCCACGCGCAATGAGCGAAGGGGGTTCTGCGTTCTGAGCCCCCCAACGTCTCACCGAACTGATCAAGAAAGCGTGGCCATCGAGGCGGCCTCGAAATCCATCAGCTCATCGCTGCGGCCTTGGTGCACCTTGACCGCCCATTGCGGATCCTGCAGCAGCGCTCGTCCGACTGCCACCAAGTCAAAATCGCCGCGATCCAAACGGCGCAGCAGCTCTTCGAGTGGGGTCGGCTTCGATGATTCGCCCCCAAACGCCGCCATGATCTCCCCCGAAAGCCCGACCGAGCCGACCGTAATCGTAGGCAGGCCAGCAAGCTTCTTCGCCCATCCGGCGAAGTTCAGGTCCGAGCCCTCAAACTCCGGCTCCCAAAAGCGCCTTTGCGAACAATCCAGCATGTCGGCACCCGCATCTGCCAATGGCTGTAGCCACTCGGCCATTTCGACCGGCGTCTTTGCCATACGCGCGTAGTAGTCGTTCAACTTCCACTGCGAGAGGCGTACGAGGATGGGGAAATCGGGCCCAACCTGCGCGCGGACCGCACGGACAATCTCGATGGCGAACCGGTTCCGTTCCGCGATCGTGACTCCCCCGTAGCCGTCCAAGCGGCTGTTGGTGCCTTCCCAGAAGAACTGGTCGATCAGGTAGCCATGAGCTGCGTGGATCTCGACGGCATCGAAGCCGAGGCGCTTTGCGTCGAAAGCGGCGCGTGCGAAAGCGGCGATCGTGTCCGCGATGTCGGTCTCGCTCATTGCTCTGCCGAGCGGGCGGCCCGGCGCGGTTAGGCCTGAGGGGCTCTCAAACGGGTACATCACCGGAGGATCCCCGTGGGTCATGGCACCGACGTGCCAGAGCTGCGGTGCCATCAAGCCGCCCGCCGCATGTACCCGATCGATGACGCCCTGCCAACCGGCAAGCGCCCGCTCCTCATAGAAGCGCGGAAAGCCCGGCCCATGCAGGGACGCCGGGCGCGCGACGCCGGTCCCCTCGGAAAGGATCAGGCCGATATCGGCACCGGCGCGCCTCGCATAGTAGGCCGCGACCTCCGCCGTGGGCACGCCGTCCGGCGAGAATCCGCGACTCATGGGAGCCATAATGACACGGCTTCGAAGGTCCAATCCCTTCAAACGGAACGGTTGGTAAAGAGCACTGACTTGGCCCATAAAGACTTCCTTTGCCGAACCGGTCTCGCCGGATCTCGGAGTATGCTCATACTCCCACTCATTCTCCCCTGCGTCAAGAGTATGGCTATAATCTCAATTGTGAGATGTTGCCTATGCAGCGTAAAGCCAGGAAGCTCGAGACTCATCAGCGGATCGTTAAAACGGCGGCGAAGCGCTTTCGCGAGCGCGGTCTCGACGGTATCAGCGTTGCGGACGTCATGGCCGAGTCCGGAGGGACTGTCGGAGGCTTTTACAAGCACTTCGAAAGCAGAAATGCTCTCGTGGTCGAGGCCCTGGCCGAGGCAATGGCCGACTATGATGCTTTTCGCGGAGGCACGGTTCCCGTATCGGACTTCATCGCCTCTTACCTCAGCGCTCAACACCGCGATGCTCCCGGAGCGGGATGCGCCACGGGCGCTTTGCTGAGCGACCTTGCCCGGGCCGACATGAGCGCGCGGACCCTTGCGACTGATCGCTTTGCCGAGGGTCTTCTCCTGCTGCAGAAGTTCACTCCGGGAAGCAGTGCCCCCGACCGGCGCGCGAATGCGATGCTCCTTATGTGCGCGATGATGGGGACTCTAAGCCTGTCCCGCGCTGTCGCCGACCCAGCCTTATCGACGGAGATTCTGAACACGGTCAGGCAAAAGCTTCAGGAGTTGGTTCGCCCATAAGGCTCCGGATCGGGCTTCCGAGTCGATTCGACTTCGAGGATGCGAGACTGCCGGAGGGTACTCCCTCGGCGGATACCTCTCAGTGAACCTGCCTGCAATGCCCGATGACCGGAAGAAAGGGCATGACGATGTTCCGCCTTCGCGCACAAGCTGCGGATTGTGACTCAGCTGCGGTTTATGAAACCATGGGTCCGTGCGTGGCCCAGTCACCCTCCGCTCGAAAGCCATCCTCTTCGACATGGACGGCACCCTCGTCGACTCGACCCCGGTCGTCGAGCGCAACTGGGGCATATGGGCGGCACGCCACGGGTTCCCCCTCGAAGACGTCCTGACCTTTTCCCACGGCCGCCCTACCGCCGCGACCCTGGAGCACTTCCACCCCGGCCGCGACCACGCGGAGGAGCTCGCCGCGCTGGCGCGCTTCGAGGAGACCGAGACAGAAGGGATCCTGGCGGTACCGGGAGCCGCGACGCTCCTGCACACGCTCCAGCAAGGAAACCACCCCTGGGCCATCGTGACCTCCGCCTGGCGCAAGCTGGCCGAAACCCGCGTCCTCGCTGCGGGTCTGCCGCTCCCTAGGGTACTTGTGCCCGTCGATGAAGTCCGCCGGGGCAAGCCCGACCCAGAAGGCTTCCTCCACGCCGCCGCCCAGCTGGGCGCGGCTCCGCAAGACTGCATCGTCTTCGAGGACACCCGTCCCGGCATCGACGCGGGCCTTGCCGCCGGCATGCAGGTGGTAGCGCTGCTGACGACCTACACCGCCGAGCAGCTGCGCCATCGGCCGGCTGTCCGCGACTTCCGCGATGTAAGGGTTCGGCCCGAGGGTGCGAGCCTTCACATCGATCTCAGCCCTCCATCGCGGACGGCCGAGGGGAACTAGCAGGGGCCGGCGCGAGAGCTTCGAAGATTTCAAACTGCCGCGTCCGGCACCGCAGATGCATGCCTTCGAGCGCGGCCACCTGCTCCCCGCAACGGGGCCACAGCAGAATCACGATGACGCGGCGAGATTGCCGCTCTCGCGCGGCGTCCAGGTTAGTGAGCACGCGCTGCATCGTCGCGGCCCCGAAAGGGTTGAACATGTAAAGGACGAGGTCCCCCTCGGGAAACCGGAAATCCTTCGCGTTCTGGTGGATGACCTGGGTCGGCGCGCTGTTCCGCACACCGGAGCGAAAGCTTCGGAGATTCTGACAAGCCTGACTCTGCAGAACAGGGGAAAGCTCCACCCCGACGATCCGCCGGAACCTGAACTCCGCCGCCACAAATAACGAGCGCCCCTTCCCGCAGCCCAGATCGACGTAGGTGAAAGCGGACAGATCGCGCGCCGGCATCGCGCGCAGAGCTTTGCGGATGTGCCGGGGCCGCGCAGGCATGTACCACTCACTGTCTCCGGAATGCTCGGCGGCGATGCCGGATGCCGACAGCGAGGCATTGCCCGAGGTGCGCACACGGCGTGTCCGATCGAACCACCGGTCCTCGAAGAACTCCGCCACGACTCGCGTGACATCCAGCGCGCCGTACCACGCCTGTAGAGCACGTTTGCCGATGATGCTGTCTGTCAGATGTCTTTCTCCCCTGCGAAGCATGATTCGCCCGGAACGCGAGACAGTCAAGGGATCGCGGCTTGGGCGCAAAGCTAGACCGGCTTCAAGTCCTTGCGCGCGAAGACGGCCGAGGCAGCCGCGACCAGAACCACCGCCAGAATCAGCGACTCTCCAACTCCAGCCCATAAAGCACCCACCGTGGAAACCCCGCCGATCGCCGCGTTGAACAACCGCGCAACGCCGCCCCAGCCGTACCGCGCCGCCGTGAGCAGGCCGGTGAGGACCGCGCCTGTGAAGATCGCGGCGAGGGTTTGCGGCAGAAGGACCGAGAACAAGAGCCCGGCCGCGCACAGAAGCACCCCGGACACCGCCTCCGCGAGGACCGCGGCGAGCAGACTGGGAACGCGCAGGTGCAGAAGCCCGGCAAAGGAGCCCGCCGTGAGCGCCCACACCAGCACGTAGCCCGCGAAGGGTGCGATCGCGCTCAACCCGAGCGCGAGGAGGTACTCCGCGCGGCCCACCGCGCAGCCCAGCACCTGCTGCACCCTCCGGGCGCGCTGCTCGGTCCCGAGGGCGACGCTCGCGCCCAACCCTACCAGCACCAACCCGTAGAACAGTTCCTGCTGGAGCACGGCGGCGACATCCTCGCTCGCCGGGCGGCCCCGGTCCACCGCGAACAGCACCGCCGGGAGCACGCACGGCCACAGCAGCAGGAAGCCGAGGAGGATGCGGTTCTGCCGCAGCAGCTTTCTCGCGACGAGCCCGATGCGCCGCAAGCTTTCGGACAGCGCGCGGCCTTTCGGGGCGAAGCGCACCGCTACCTCCTCCCGGTACGCAGCCCCGCTCATCGCGCAGCCCCTACGCGCGTGCGCTCGGCGAACAGGTCTTCCAGCGTCCGGTGCTCGCGCTCGACCCGCACCAGCTCCGCCCCGGCAAACCAAGCCTGCTCCATGAACCGCCGCTGCTCGGCGACCGGCATCGCGAAAAGCAGATCGTGGTGCACCGCCTCGCGCAGCAGAGCGGCATGGTCGCGCACAAATGGGTCTTCGCTCCCGAGCCCGCGCAGGGTAATCAGCACGATCGCACCCTCGCGCAGCAATTCCGCCATGGGCCCGGCGTGGAGCGTGCGCCCCTGGTGTAGAAAGGCTGCGCGGTCGCACAAGTGCTCGACCTCCCGGAGCTGGTGCGAGGAGAAGAAAACCGCCGTTCCCTCGTCGCGGGCCTGGCTCAGCAGCTCGCGCACCAGCACCACGGAAGGCGGGTCGAGCGCGGAGGTCGGCTCGTCGAGAAGCAGCAGCTCCGGACGCCCGATGAGGGCCTGCGCTAAGGCGAGCCGCTGCTGCTGGCCGCGCGACAATTTGCCCGCATCTCTCGTCTCCGCGGGCAGGTCGAACCGGGCCAGCGAGGCAAGCGCTCGCGCACGAAGGCCGTTCTCCGGGAGCCCGTTGAGCCGCGCCGCGAACAACACCGCGTCGAGTGCCGAACCCGCGAAAAACACCGGCGCATCCGGGACATAGCCCACGCGCGCCCGCGCCGCGCGCCCACGAGTGAACGGCAGCCCCAGCAGCTCACCCCGTCCAGCCGAGGCCCGAACCAAGCCGACAGCGATGTGAATCGCGGTCGTCTTCCCCGCCCCGTTCGGGCCCAGGAAGCCGAAGATCTCGCCCGGTTCGACCGAGAGCGAGAGGCCGTCCAGGGCGACAGCGCGTCCGTAGCGTTTCGTGACGTTCTCGAACAGCAGCCGTGCGGCCATGCGGACCTTTGTACGCGGAAAAGCCCCCGCCGCGGCAGGGGCTCCCCGGCGAACGAAGCTACTTGTTGACGACCGCGAACACGATGACCAGCGTGAACAGCGCCAGCGACTCAATAAAGGCGAGACCCAGCACGTAGAAGAACAGAATACCCGCGCGCGCGCCGGGATTGCGCGCGAAACCTTCGGCTGCCTTTGCCGCCGCGAGACCCTGGCCGATGCCGCAGCCGGCCGAGGCGATCCCCATGCCGATGCCCGCGCCGAGCGGGATATAGCTGGTCGCGCCGCCGCCGCCGGTCTGCGCGAAGGCCGGCGAGGCCAGCAGCAGGGCGGACAACGTGGCGAAGACGTACTGCAAGTAACCGAAGACTTTCTGCATTGCTGTTCCCCTTATCGCTTCCTGGATATGTGGACCCCAGTGGGTGGTTGAGCCGCTCGCTGACGGCGGCCCCTCACGCTCGGGTCCTTCCTCATGCGCCGGAGCGGAAGCGTTGTTCCCCGGCAGGAAAGTGTCAGGCGGTCGCTTCGTCGTGCGAGGCCGCCTCGGAGGTGTAGATCATGAACAACAGCATGAAGACATAGGCCTGGATGACCGCGACGAAGAAATGCAGGCCGAGGAAAACGATCGGGAGCGCTACCGGCAACAGCGAGAAAAACACCAGCGCCAGAAGGTCGCTCGCAAACATATTGGCGTAGAGACGAACGGTGAGCGAAAGGACGCGGGCCAGGTGCGAGATGAGCTCGAGCGGCAGCATGAACACCGCGCCCTTCCAACCGAGCGGGCCGACGAAATGCTTTAGATAACCCGCGCCGTTGGCGCGGAATCCGGTCAGGTTGTAGTACGCGAAGGTCAGGAGCGCGAGCCCGAGCGGTACGACGGGGCTGGCGGTCGGAGTTTCAATGCCCGGTAGGAGGCCCGTGAAGTTACACAAAAGAACGAACAGGAAGATGCAGGAAGCAAAGGGCAGAAAGCGCTCGCGCCCGTGACCGAGGATCGACTCGGCCTGCCCGTCGACGAACTCGTACACACTTTCGGCGGCCAACTGCAGCGAACCTGGCTGCTCAACCTTGAGCGAGGCTCGCACGGCGGCGAACACGATCAAAAGGAGCAAGACGACGACGATCTCGAGCGTCAACCCATTGGTAATGGGCTGCGAGGGATGGGCCGGCTGGATGCCGACGAGACGCAGCAATGCGTCGATCGGACCCGCGAAGGTGCGGTTCAGGAAGCGGTTCAGCGCGTCGAGTAGGAAGAGCATCGTCCCTTTTTCGTCTTCTTCGTTTGCGGCGCGGCACTCAAAGGCGAGCTAGGAGCGGAGCAGCCGTCCGGCCTCGATCGCAAGAGCAAGGACCGCGAGCAGCAACCCGCCCAAGAGGGCATACACTGAGCCGTGAAGACTCTTTAGGCTAACATAGAGTACCGCGGCAGCTACGGAAAGCCGCAGAAAAAAGCCCAGGATCACCCGCGCGCTTCCCACGTCCTTCTTGTTGTCGAGCTTCGCCAGGATCGCGGCCATCAGCTTCTGCCACTCCCACAGGCTCGCAAGCGAAACGGTGGCCCCCACCAGCAGCATCGCCCCGGTGCGCCAGCCGTAGAACGCGGCCAGACC
>CAXTTW010000009.1:16039-16916 GCA_964247255.1 uncultured Acidobacteriaceae bacterium | reverse complement strand
CGGCAGCTTCGTCCGGCAGATCACACATGCCTGCCTGGCCGCCGCACAATTCCCGGATAGCGTTCCTTTTCGCTGTAAGCGAGAAAGCGTCCAGCGCCCGCCCGAGTGGAATAGACCCGCAATCACGGTGTCCAGTTCTGCGGGGTGAGTGTAGGGCACTCATATTTTATGCATCCTTTAGCGAAATTCCTGCGTCTACTCTAGTGTGGCCAAGAGCGCCACACCCAAAGACCTCAGGAGCGAAAGCAATGGCAATCACACGTTGGGACCCGTTTCGGGATGTTTTCGGTTTGAGCAGCAACATGCAATCCGTCTTGCAGGAGCTGGCGCGACAGGGCGGCAGCCGCGGCGAAGCCGACACGCTGACCGCGGGCGCGTTCGTACCGCCGGTCGACATCTATGAAGACCAGGACAAGATCGTCTTGACCCTCGAAGTCCCCGGCGTCAAGCAGGATGCGTTTGACATTTCGGTCGACCACAATACCCTGTTCGTGCGCGGCGAGCGCCAGTGGGCGAACGAGCAAAAGGAAGAGAACTACCACCGGGTGGAGCGGCGCTACGGCTCGTTCAGCCGGTCGTTCACCCTGCCGCAGACGGTGGACACGCAGAGTGTCCAGGCGAACTATGACGCGGGCGTCTTGCGCATCGAGCTGACCAAGCGGCCCGAGACCAAGAGCCGCCAGATCAAGGTTCAGCTGGGCGGTGGGCAGCAGGCGGCTCCGCAGACCCTAAACGGCGCGCCCGAGAAGGGCGGTGCACAGGTGGAGCACGTGGGGGTCGAGGCTGGGCAGAAGGCGAGCTGACTCGCTCGCGATTAAGTAAGAGCGGCGGGGCCGGGGGCGGAGGGGCGGGGCGCGGCGCGGGTATGGCGGAGTTT
>CAXTTW010000009.1:0-16029 GCA_964247255.1 uncultured Acidobacteriaceae bacterium | reverse complement strand
ATGTATCTCACTGTTCAAGAAGGAATGCATCATGGCTATTCGTTGGGATAAGTTCACCGTCAAGTCGCAGGAAGCTGTCCAGGCCGCGAACGGCGTGGCCGCCGACAACGGCAATCCGGAGCTGCTGCCGCTGCACCTGCTTTCCGCCCTGCTCGCCGACCGGGAAGGGGTCATTTTGCCCGTGCTCGAGAAGCTGGGCGTGCCCACGGCGCAGATGGGCGCGAAGGCGAAGGAGTCGCTCGCCAAGCTGCCCAAGGTCCAGGGCGGCGGGCAGCCGGCCATGGGGCAGGCTTTGCAGCGCGTGCTGGACCAGGCCAGCAAGGAGGCGGAGAACTTCCACGACGACTATGTCTCGACCGAGCACCTACTGCTCGCGCTCGCGGAGGCGAGGAACGACGGCGCGGGCTTGCTGCTCGCGAGCTTCGGCGCGACGCACGAGGCGATCCTGAAAGCTTTGACGGCGGTGAGAGGGTCGCAGCGCGTGACCGATCAGAATCCTGAAGCCAAGTACCAGTCGCTGGAGAAGTACGCCAAGGATCTGACGGAGCTTGCGCGGCGGGGCAAGCTCGACCCTGTGATCGGCAGGGATGAGGAGATTCGGCGCGTGATCCAGGTGCTTTCGCGCCGGACGAAGAACAATCCGGTGCTGATCGGCGAGCCCGGCGTGGGGAAGACCGCCATTGTTGAAGGGCTGGCGCGCCGGGTGGTTTCGGGCGATGTGCCGGAGATCCTGCGTAACAAGAAAGTCGTCTCGCTCGATCTCGGCTCCATGCTGGCTGGAGCGAAATACCGGGGCGAGTTCGAGGACCGGCTCAAGGCCATCTTGAAGGAGATCGAAGATTCGCACGGGCAGATCATTCTCTTCATCGATGAGCTCCATACGTTAGTGGGCGCGGGCGCGGCAGAGGGCGCGATCGACGCGGCCAACATGCTGAAGCCGGCTCTGGCGCGAGGGGAGCTGCGCGCGATCGGCGCGACTACGTTGAACGAGTACCGCAAGTACATCGAAAAGGACGCCGCGCTCGAACGCCGGTTCCAGATGGTGTACGTGGGTGAGCCCAATGTTGAGGACACGGTCGCGATCCTGCGGGGTCTGAAGGAACGGTACGAGTCGCACCATAAGGTCAGGATCAAAGATGCCGCGATCGTCGCCGCCGCTACTCTGTCGCACCGTTATATTTCCGACCGTTTCCTGCCCGACAAGGCCATCGACCTGGTCGACGAAGCCGCGGCCTCGCTCGCGATCCAGATCGGGTCTGTTCCCGAGGAGATCGACACGCTGGAGCGCTCGATGACCTCGCTGGAGATCGAAAAGGCGGCTCTGCGCCGGGAAACCGACCCGAACTCGCAGGAGCGTTTGCAGGCGGTGGAAGCCGAGCTGGCTGAACTAAAGGAGAAGGCCTCGGGTTTGCGCGCGCGGTGGCAGACGGAGCGCGACGCCATCACCCGGCTTTCCGAGGTGAAGCAGCGCGTCGAGGCATTGCGATTCGAGATGGCGGAACAGACACGGCTCGGGCGGCTCGAGCGCGCCGCGCAAATCCAGTACGGCGAGCTGCCGAGGCTTGAAGCTGAGCTGCGCGAGCTGAATACGTTGCAAGACACGATGGAGCATGGCGCGCGCATGCTGAAGGAGGAGGTCGACGAGGAGGACATCGCGGCGATCGTTTCCAAGTGGACGGGCATTCCAATCGCCAAAATGCTGGAGGGAGAAGTCAAGAAGCTAGTGGCGATGGAGGGACGGCTGCGCGACCGCGTGGTCGGCCAAGATGATGCCTTGACGGCCGTTGCGAATGCGATTCGGCGGTCGCGGGCCGGGCTGAGCGACCCCAAGCGGCCCATCGGGTCGTTCCTGTTTCTCGGACCGACCGGCGTCGGCAAGACTGAGACGGCTCGGGCTTTGGCTGAGTTTTTGTTCGACGACGAAGCCGCGATGGTACGCATTGACATGTCGGAGTACATGGAGCGGCACGCGGTGGCGAGGCTGGTCGGCGCGCCGCCGGGCTATGTGGGGTTCGATGAGGGCGGCCAACTAACCGAGGCGGTTCGCCGCCGGCCCTATGCCGTCATCTTGTTCGACGAGATCGAGAAAGCGCACCCAGATGTGTTCAACATTCTGCTGCAGGTGCTGGACGATGGACGCCTGACAGACTCCAAAGGGCGAACAGTGGACTTCAAGAACACGGTCCTGATCATGACTTCGAACCTCGGCGCGCAGGCGATGCAGGGCGAGGCGCTCGAATCGGAGTCTGGATGGGAGCTGGCCCGGGAAGAGGTCATGGATGTGCTGAAGCTGCATTTCCGGCCCGAGTTCCTGAACCGCGTGGATGACATCGTGCTGTTCCGGCCGCTCGGTGAAGCGCAGTTGACGCACATCATCGACCTACGTTTGACCGATATAAAACGGTTATTAGCGGATCGTAAGATCAACCTTGAACTGTCAGAAGGTGCTCGAAATCAGCTCATCCTCACCGGCTATGACCGGGCTTATGGCGCGCGTCCGCTGAAGCGCGCGATCCAGAAGCTGATCCAGGACCCGCTTGCGATCAAAATCCTGGACGGTGAAGTGCTTCATGGCGATACAGTGCGGGTTGAGGCCGATCCGCTGAATAACCGGCTGCAGTTTCTGGTCGAAAACAGGCATGCGGCTCTCGTTTAAAGCCGCATGCGTCGCCGGTGCTGCGACCGGTCATCCTCCCAGGCGCGTGGCAATCTCGACCGCGTTCACGGCAGGCTGGTCGTAGGCTCCGCGCGTGAAGTCGATCTTCAGCCGGCCCGTGCTGTCCGCTGCCACATAGAAGGTCATTGTCGTCGCCCGAAACGGTCCGCCGGCGGCAGCGACGATGTCGAAATTGGTGAGCTCCGGCATGCCATTGACAGTGACGTTGAATTGACGCTGGTTCGGCGCGGAGAAGTAGAGCTCGGCAAAGTGCAGGGTTACAGCGTAGACGGTGTTTGCCTGGAGCGCTCCGAAGATGTAGCTGAAATGGTCGCCTTCGCGCGCATCTTGATACACCGCGACGGGTGCATCATCCTGCGGAAGATTCACGAGCGACACTTGGCGGCTGGTGTTCGAGTAAGCACTACCGAGCACGAATCCGGCATCGGCGGTCCACCCGCTGATGGCTGGCCCGCCTGCATTGACTGCATATACATCGTTTGCTCTAGGGGTGGTTGTCTGGGCAGCGGCGAAGCTGGCTGCCAAACCTGAGCCGGCCAAAACCAAGCCGAGCAACATCGAGGGAGGAATGTGTTTCATCTGAGCTCCTAAACAAACGTTTGATTGAACCAAGGGAACTGTAGCTGCCTCAAGCTTTGGTTGTCAATCGAAGTCACGCGCCATGTAGATCGTCGCCCGCACCCGATCCGCCTTCGGAGGGCGCTCGATCGTTACTGCCCGTTTGGGAGTAACACGGAGCAGGCGACACGCGCGAGTCCCTGAAGGTCGGGAAGCAATACGGGGAAGGTCCAACGCGGATCCTGCCCGAACAAGGCTGCGAGCGCGTCATGCTGACCGGCTCCGAACTCAACTGCGAATAGGCCGCCGGGCACGAGTTGGGCGGCCGCTTGCGGCAGCAGGGCCCGGTAGATCTCCAGCCCGTCCGTACCGGCGAAAAGCGCAGCATGCGGCTCCCACAGGGCAACCTGCGGTTCCAACACTTCCCAGGTCGCGACATAAGGCGGGTTGGAGACAATGCAGCTGTAAAACTCGTTCCGCACAGATGCCAGCAAGTCCGACTGTAGAAAGCGAACGTTTTGAGCTAGATGCAACGCATGCGCATTCATTTCGGCAACGGCCAAGGCTTCGGCTGAAAGGTCGAGCGCATCGATTCGCGCCAAAGGCAGCCGGCTCGCCAGGGCCAGCGCGATGGCCCCCGAGCCGGTCCCAACATCCGCGATCTTGATCGGACGGTCCTGGGGAAGGCGGGCGAGCACGGCTTCGACCAAATGCTCCGTCTCGGGGCGCGGAATGAGCACGGCAGGGGTAACCGTGAGCGGCAGGCCGAAAAACTCCCGCTCGCCAAGGATGTATTGAATGGGTTCGTGCCGTGCGCGGCGCGCGAGAAGCTCCTCATAGCGCTGAACCTGCCGCGAGGTGAGTTCCGCCCCAAGGTGCGCCAGTATCCAGGCACGGTCACGCCCGAGAACATGGCGCAGGAGCAGTTCCGCATCGTCACGAGCGTAACTGCCATTTACGCGCAAGTGTGCCCGCCCATAGGCAAGCGCCATGCGAATCGAGCTATCCTGCGCATTCATTGCACGATTCCGTTTCGGAGCATTGTGTTGGAACGTTTGGCGCTCCTCGTTCCGTAAGGTCAGACACGCGCAGCGCCATGCCCCCCAACAACACGGCGAGCGAAACGGCAAGAGCCTCATCCTTGAAGAATCAAGCGGTAGGCTCCTGACCTGACAGCTGCGAACGTATGTTTTGGGAGGCTTCGCGCCGTTCGTCAGGCCGCTTCCGCTTGCGCCTTGAGCCTTTCCGCATTGTCGTGAGCTATCAATGCGTCCACAACAGGCTGCAGCCGGCCCTGCATAATTAAGTCGAGCTGATGCAACGTCAGACCGATGCGATGATCGGTTAGCCTATTTTGAGGAAAATTATAAGTTCGTATCTTTTCGCTTCGGTCGCCTGTGCCGACCTGGCTTTTACGCTGCGCCGCTTCGAGCTGGTGCAGGCGCTCCTGCTCGACCTCGTAAAGCCGCGAGCGGAGTACACGCATGGCCTTTTCCCGGTTCTTGATCTGCGACTTTTCATCTTGGCAGCTGACCACGGTATTTGTAGGAAGATGGGTGATCCGGATGGCTGAGTAGGTCGTGTTTACCGACTGACCGCCCGGACCCGAAGAGCAAAAGGTATCGATGCGCAGGTCTTTCTGCTCGATTTTTACATCGACCTCCTCGGCCTCGGGAAGCACCGCGACGGTGATCGCCGAAGTATGAACGCGACCCTGCGTCTCGGTTTCCGGGACACGCTGAACGCGATGCACGCCGCTTTCGTACTTGAGCTGGGAGTACACGCGCGATCCTTCGACCAGAAACGAAATGTCCTTCAAGCCGCCGACTGAACTTTCCGAACTCGACAAGATATCGAGCTTCCATCGGTGCAGCTCCGCGAACCGCGCGTACATTCGGTACACTTCCGCCGCGAACAAGGACGCTTCGTCGCCCCCGGTAGCCGCGCGAATTTCGACGACAACATTCTTTTCATCATTCGGGTCTTTGGGCAGCAGCAGCAATTTCAGCTCTTCTTCCACGCCAGGGAGCTTGCCCTCCAGTTGCGCAAGCTCTTCCTGAACCATGGCCTGCATTTCCGGATCTTCTTCGGCCAGCATCGTCTTAGCTTCCGAAATTCCGGCCTCAATCGTTCGATAGCGGCGAAAGACTTCGACTACCGCCTCAAGTTCCCGGTGCTGCTTCGCTGCTTTCTGGTAGCGCGGCTGGTCGCTGACGATCGCCGGCTCAGCAAGCTGAGCCCCGAGATCTTCGTAGCGCGCAACAATCTGGTCTAAACGATCGAACATCCATCAACCTCAAGCTTTGATCTTTAAACGTAGGGGAGGGCAAAGACGCTTGGCGGCCGGGGCCGCTAAAGGAGGGTGCCGGTATGAATGGCAAAGCGCATGCCTGCTTAGATTAACAAGAACCGCCGTCGGCGCATCTACCCAGAACAATGAGCGAAACAGACGCAGGTCTGCAAATCAAAGCAACGGTTAAGCGGTGGGCCTCGGTTTGCGAAGCACTTGGCGGAACGACGAAAAAGCTGGAGAAGCGGGCGATTCTGGCGGAATACCTGGAAGTCTTGCCAGCTCCGGATGCGGCTCTGGCGGCACAGTTCGTCGCCGGTGCACCTTTCGCCGAAGTGGATCAGCGCAATCTCGGCATTGGAGGATCTCTGTTGACCAAGGCTGTCGCGGCACGTACCGGGGCTGCTGGAGAAGCCCTGACGCAAGCCTTTCGACACCATGGCGATCTCGGGGCGGCCGCCGCATCGCTCATCACGACGGAGCCGAGCGAAGCGCCGCCTAGCTTGGCGGAACTCGCAGATACGCTGGGCACGATCGCGGCGGCGAAAGGACCCGCGGCGAAGCTGAAGCCTCTTTCGGCTCTTCTCGATCGATGCGGCGCGATCGAATGCAAATACATACTGAAGCTTGTCTCCGGTGACATGCGGATCGGGATCAAACAGAGTCTGGTTGAGGATGCGATCGCGGCCGCTTACCACGCAGATGTAGCCGCGGTACGGCATGCCGGAATGCTTCTCGGCTCCTTGAGTGAGGTCGTGGAGCGAGCTGCGGCTGGAACCCTGGCGCAAGCGCAAATGCGCCTCTTCCATCCGCTCGGGTTCATGCTTGCCAGCCCGGTCGACAGCGTTGAGGAAGCGATTGCACGTTTCGCGGAGGAGATCGCCGCCGAGCGCGCCCTACCTGAATCGCCCGAAGAGCCGGAACAGATTCTTCGAGAAGCGCAGCTCGAAGACAAATATGACGGGATCCGGGCGCAGCTGCACGCCGGCGATTCTGAACAGCCTGGGCGCGTCGGCTTGTTTTCACGCAGCCGGGAAGACCTCCGAGCGGCCTTTCCGGAGTTCGTCGAGACTTTCGCGGCCCTTACCGAGCCCGTCATCCTTGATGGGGAAATCCTTGCCTGGGCACCCGACTCGGAGCGAGCGCTTCCCTTCTCTTCCTTGCAGCAGCGGCTCGGACGCAAACAGGTACCGGCAGAGCTGCGCCGAACGCACCCGGTCGTGTTTATGGCTTTCGATCTGTTGTATGCCGATCAAAGGCTCTGGCTTGGGGACACTCTGCAAACGCGACGAGCACGTCTTGAGAACTTGGTCAGAGATGCATCTACACAGCTCAGCCGAGCGGACCTTCACCCAAGCCGCCAGACGAAGCTCTTTGACACCGAAGTGGCGCAGCCAAGCTTTCCCCGCCTGCTGCTCGCTCCGGCCCGCAGGCTTACCGGGGCCGCTCAGCTCGAGTCGGCGTACGAGGAAGCCCGCGCACGCGGCAACGAGGGCGTCATGCTCAAAGCTAGCGGTAGCGTCTACCAGCCCGGTCGTCGCGGGCTGGCCTGGCTCAAACTCAAGCGCGAACTGGCGACTCTGGACGTGGTCGTCACCGGCGCGGAGTATGGAACCGGGCGCCGCGCCCGCTATCTAAGTGATTACACTTTTGCCGTACGCGGCCCCGAGGGTGAGTTGCTCAATGTCGGAAAAGCTTACTCGGGCGTTACGGACGCCGAGATGCATGCACTGTCGGAGCACTTCCATTCGACTACGGAGAAGGACTTTGGCCAGCATCGAACAGTGCGCCCAGACACCATATTTGAGGTCGCGTTTAACAACATCACTCGATCCGACAGGCACGCGAGCGGCTTTGCGCTGCGTTTTCCCAGAATTCAACGCATCCGAACGGATAAGCCCTTGGAAGAAATCGACACTCTGGCACGCGTTGAACAGCTCTATCTCGAGCAGCCTGACAAGCCGATGGAAAACTGAGAAGGAGAGGCTCTGCTATAACAGGAAAACCATGCCGGGGCCTCTACGCCATCTTATGCTCGCCACGCTCGAAGATACGAGCAACCCCCTGGCATGGAGCGGCTCGGCCATGGAGGTTCGCCGGGCCTTGGCCGGAGCAGTTGCGCAATTGACGGTGTTGGACCACCTCGCGGTCAAGAAGCATCCGGCTCATGCGCTGGTGCGCATCGCTGCAGGAGGCAAACCGGCCCGCTACCCACTGTGGATGACCAAGCCCGCCTTGCGCGAGTTCGCCCGGGTCACCGCCCAGGCGATAGAGCGACACCGGCCACAGGCGCTTGTATCTATTGCTTCTCAGTGCTTGATCTACCTGCCCGAGTTTTACAAAGGGCCGCCTATTCCCACGTTCCTGTTTTCGGATTCGGCATGGATGGCATGGCTTGAGGTGTACAAGGGGTACTACCCTGCTCCGCTCGGAGCAAAGCGGTTCGCGTCCCGGGAGCGCTCCGCAGCCAGGCAGGCCACGGGCTTGATCTACGGCTCGGATTGGGCCAGGCAGGACGCGATCCGGCGCTTCGACCTCGCGCCCGAACGGGTCCACGTGCAGCCGCTCGGGGCAGCCTGGGTGCCCCTGGAGGACGATGGTTCCCTTGAGGCAGCAGTTCGAGCACGCCCTGACAGTAAGTTGGATTTGCTCTTCCTATCCAAGGAGTGGGAGCGAAAGGGCGGCCCCTTGGCGCTCGCAATCGCACGCGGACTCAAGGCCAGCGGCAAGGCCGGTGCGGTTTGCCTTCACGTCGCCGGCGCGCAGCCTACCCTGGAGCAGCCAGGCGATGCCGATCTGGTCCGCACCTATGGCATGCTCCGGCGCAGCGTAGCCGCTGAAGCGGAAACGCTGCGAAAATTGCTCCTTCAATCGCACTTCCTCGTGGTGCCCACCCTGGCGGAGTGTTTCGGTCTGGTGTTCGCGGAGGCGCAGGCGTTCGCGCTCCCGCCCGTGTCGCGCGCCGTCGACGCCGTACCCTCGATCGTTCTTGATGGGGAAACAGGCCTTCTGCAGCCTAAGGACGATGGTGCAGAGCCCTATGTACGGCGCATGCTGGCCCTCCTTGAGGGAGACCGCGCTGCCTACTTCCGCATGGCCCTCGCCGGGCGCAGGCGGTACCGTGAACGCCTGAACTGGCCCGCTTTCGGTCACGGCATCTCAAAGCTCATCGAGTCTTTCTTGTGAGCGACAGACCTAAGTCCGTTGCGCCAGCAGCTCCTCGCGTACCGCATGCGCAACAGCCATCGCCATCACGCAATCGTCGTGCACCCCGTTCGCAGCCCCCGTCTTTCCAGATGGCAGCCGAACGAAGCTCCTGCACTCCCGCAACAAGCGCTCACTCATAAATAGCTTTGGACACTGAACCAGAAGACCGCCGAGGCTCGCAAGCATCGTGGGTCGCGTACCTGCCGAGGTTAGCCACCCTTGCGGCCCATTCTGCCGCGATCCGGACCGGAAAATCCGGCCCTCCTCCATCATGCCGCCCAGGTGCGCCAACACGCCCGATCCATGATTGTTCCTTTCCACCGCCACCCAGGCCAGGTTGTACTCGCGATGCAGCGCCGCAGCCTGCTCCGCCATTTCCAGCACCGGCAGCTTAGCTCGCAACTCCACACATTGCATGCCCGTCCGCATATCAATCACCTGCGCCACGGAGTAATCCCCGTCCGCCCCGCCGCCCGCCGTATCCACCGCGACTAGATACTTACTCCCACTCCGCGGCGGCAGCCAAACCCACAGCTGTCCGTTCAGCCGTTTTTCAAAGGGCTGCGGAACCTCCAATAGCCTGGCATCGATCGACGCCGTGTCGAAGATTGATTGTCCACTTGCCTTGAAACAGCTTTCAGCATCCTCGGCAAACTCCTGCGCGGCCGCATCTTGGTAATCAGCCTTCAACCTCCTCCTGAAGCCGATCTGCTGCGGGCTCAAGCCTTCCCGCTCCACGAGCAGACGCTCCTCTTCGTTCCAGTCCCTGACCGGCTCGCCCGCATAGGACTTTTCCCACCACCAGGGAAAAAAGTGGCGCACCGTCCCAGTCTCCTCGGCACGCCTCCACTCCTCCCAAAAACAGCCTTCCGCCCCCATCGGCGTCGACTCCAGCACCAGCTCTCCGGTTGGCGCAAGCGCGGCCTTCAGCCCCTGGAGCACCGCCCTCGCATCGCCGGCCCACCGCGCCACCTCTGAGCAGTGCAGATTCGTTACCGTCAGCCCGCGCCCCGCATTCGGGTCCGCCGCGCTCTCGACCCTGAAGGCCGAGTCCAACCGCTTGAACCGGATCTCCCGCACATTCGCCCGTGAGGTTTCGAGCGCGCCCTCTCGCAGAAACTCGGGCAATAGCTCAAGAAAGCGGTGCGCCATCCCGAAGATCGCCTCTGCCGCTTCCTGCGTGTGGGCCACCTGCAGGCTCAGCGTTCCCGGTACGGTAATTGCCTGCAGAAACAGCCGTGCCGCCACCCAGGTCGAAATCCCCATCTGCCGGGCCTTCAGCACTACATTTCTCTGGCCTCGCCGCGCTTCGAACTCCGCCTGCGCGCGGTTGGCCCGCAGCGGCACCACAATGCCATCCCGGCTTCGTACTTTCAGAAGTGACTCAGCCAAGAACATCGCCACCGTCCGCCCGCCCAACCTGCGAGGCCGCTCGCCTAACATCCGCCCATACTTGATCAGCTCGTCTAAATCTTCCTCCGCGCCCAATCTATCTCCCCTTTTCCCTGACGTGGCGACCCCTCCAGAGCGCGCAGACTCCCTTCACGATCCCGCCAGCCCGCTTGCCTTCACGGCTTCCTCTAACGCCTCCGCTCTTTCCAAATCACCGGCCGCCGCCTTGGCTCCATGGTCAGCCTGAAACAGATTCAGCATCCTGCTCACGACCACACCTAGAAACTCGTGCTTCCTAGCCATCAGCGCCGCATGAGCCGAGATCGTCTCATCCTCGGCCCCGCCCAGCGCTACGTTCGCCGCAACATCCAGCGCGACCAGCACACGCAGCAGATACCCATCTTTTGCCGCCAGCTGCTTCTCGACCAACGCCTGCGCCGCGCTCAGCGGCACAACTGCATCCATACCTGCCTTCTTTCTTCTAAGTCGCTATAATCTGTGCGGCCAGCTTGCCGTTCCCATCTAGCGCCAGATACACATGGTTGTCCGGGCTCGGCCGCACCGCTCCCAGCCTCGGCGCGACCAGCAGATTCGCCGCGGCCCCGGCTGTCCGGGCGGCTGCGAGCCAGGTAGTCAACTGCGCCGCGCTTCCTACCGCCGCGTCATCGCACACGAGGCATGGCCCTACGCCCGGAACGTGGATCACCTGTCCTTGCGACTTAGAATCTCCGCTCTGCAACACTCGCACAACCATCTATCCCTCCTCTTCCTCTCGCGCTTCCAGCACTTTGGCGGGAGCGGAGTCATCCTCCGCTCCCAACCATGCAGTTACTTCGCCTTGACCAGTGCCGCGAGCTGCCCCACGC
Organism: uncultured Acidobacteriaceae bacterium; assembly: GCA_964247255.1. Taxonomy (GTDB): domain Bacteria; phylum Acidobacteriota; class Terriglobia; order Terriglobales; family Acidobacteriaceae; genus EB88. The sequence continues at coordinate 5,039 of CAXTTW010000009.1, read as the reverse complement.
TCCCCAGCACACCCTCGGCCTGCTGAATCACTGCGATATCCAGCCCCGCATCCGCCAGCTTTTGCTTGGCCGCCTCACCGCCCGCGTTCAGCAGCGCCACCAGTTCCCCCAGCACCGCGAAGCCCGCATTCTCCAGCGCGACGCCCGACACGCCGACACCCGGCACGGCTGCCGTCACTGCCTCCACCACCGGCGCAATCTTCTGTGCAGCCGCAAGCGTCTTCAACGCGCTGGCGAAAAAGTGCCCAACCGATTTCCATGACAAAGCCATTTGTTCTCCTTTTTTGTAATACCCACTATTGGCACCACAGCCCGCCTAAGTTCTTACCAGGCGTACCAGTTGTTATCCGGCCCGCACACCACGGAGCGCCTTCCCGCCGCCCCGATCACCAGGGTTCCTGCCGCCGACCCGCCATAGTTGATCGTCTGCCCGCTGATCGCCTGCAATGTCACCGAGTTACTCGATGCATCGGCTTTCACGATCGTCAACTCAAGCCCCGTTGGCGTCGCTTTGTCTGCCATCGGCGTATAACAGCTCGGCAGGCTGATCACCTGTGCTCCCGAAGCTGCATTCGCGATGACGTTCTTGTTCGCCGTCGTCAGGCTCAGACTGGCCGCGGTATTGATCACTGTGGACAATGCGATGCCACCCGCTGTCTTGATCGTTCCCTGGTAAGTAATGTTGAAGAACGGCATCTGCCCGGCGATATGTCCGTCGAACAAATCCCCTTGGTACCCCGTGTACTCCTGTGCCGAAAAGGCCGAATAAGTAGCCGCCCCGGCCTTCGGTGCCGCCCATACCGCCGCGACCGCCCCGTTGCCTGGCGCGTTGTTACTCGCGCCTCCCCCTGAGAAGCCGGTAGTTGTCGCCGGCTCCAAAGCTTGATAGTAGTTCCCGCACCCGGTTAAATGGTGTACCGAGGCAAAAGTCGGCGGTACGCCCGCCGCACTTTGATAGTTGATCCAATTTACTGAGCTCGACATACCCAGGCAGCTCACATCCGAGATCAGCAAATTGTTGGTCACCGCGGAGGTCACCGTGGCGAAGTTAGCCGAAGGAAAGCTCGTGTACTCCGGCCACTGCACGTGCCCCCCATGGATCTCCACCCCGTTCGCCCCTATGTTGAAGGCCGAAACCGCCGGCGAATCCGCATAGACGTCCGTCCATACGTTTCCACCGCCCCCTGTATCCTGCACCACATAGTTCGTCGCCCACGACGCATTCGTCGCTGTCGACGAAGCCGCTGAATTTGAGCAAGGTGCCGTCGTACAGGTGTACGGGTAGCCAAACCCATGGATCGCATACCCCGTATTTCCCGTGCCCTCGTTCCATACCGCCGCCACCAGCGCATTTCTCACCAGCACCGTGTGCATTACCGAGTCGATCGCCGTTTTCTGTAAGTGCACCCCGTACGCAGGCCGTGCACCCGGAGCGAACGCCGCCGCCGAGTAACTTACCGAAATGTTCCTCAGCACCGACCCCATCTGGTGCGCCCCCGCGCTTTCCCCAAGCAAGATCCCTTCCGCCGTCGTGTCGTTAACGTTCACCGTGTCCAGCAGCATCCCTCTCGCCCACTGGAACTCGAACCCGTGCGTCGCATTCTTACCCGCAAGAATGTTTAGGTCCTTGAACGTGCACCCTTCCGTCAACGCGCCGTTGCCCAGGAAGAACACATCCCCGTTCAGCGCCGTGGACACCATCAGCGTCGTCGCGGTCGTCCCCACGTTGGCCCCGATCGTGGACCCCGCTGAACCCACCACGCTCACGCACACGCCGTTCGTCGGCTCGTTCATCGTCGCCGTCACCGGAAAATTCCCCGGCCCCAGCCAGATCGTCTGGTTCCTTCCCGACGCGGTCGCTGCGTTTACCGCCGCCGTCCACGCCGCGTTCAGCGATCCATAGGTCGTCCCATCCACTGTGATCGCCCCATTTACCCGGCTTGCTGTTAACGCTCCACCCACGTTCACCCCGGAGCCGAACGTCGCCGGTACGCTCGTCGTCAGAGTGCCCGACCCGTTCTGCCCCCACACCTTAAACAAATTCGTCCAGTTCGATCCGTTCCAGTTGTCGTACTCGATCCCCTGCCCATACCCCGTTCCCGGCCCTCCCGTGTTCCCCGGGCCGCCACCCTGGCAAAACCGGTTCTGGATGTGTCCCCCATCCGCTGCTGGCGTGTCGAACATGCAATACAGGTTCTGGTACTGCATCCCGCTCATCCAATCCCCAAACTGCTGATAGCGCCCGTACTGCGAAGTCTGCTTGTGGAACACCCCCCGAAACGTATCCCACAGCACTTCGCCACCGGCCATCGTCAGGTTCACCGCCGCCGGCACCCCGTTCGCGTACACCGGCGCGTACAGTGCGCTGCCGCCCGTTGCCCCCGACACGCTCACCTGCATTCCTTGGCCGCCGTTGATCGTCGCCTTCTGCGTCTCCACGTGCTCCGGCTCCATCGGCCCGTCGATCGACACATCCGCCCGGTGCTCCGCCACGATCATCCCAACCGCCGGATTGCCTCCATCCGAAAACATCTCCATGTGCCGCAGCCGCAAGTACGCCTCCGCTCCCCCTGCCGGGTCGAACGGATCGCCCAGCGGCGTATACACCCCCACCTTGTTCGTCGCCGGGTTCGCCGTCGGTGCCTGCACATCCGGCGCGTACCCCACCAGGATCTCCCCACACGCGTTCGCCGTCGTCTGGTCGCAGCCGGCCTTCCACCCGCCCGCTATCTGCGGCCCCTGCACCTGGTTGATGTGCACACCATCCAGCTCGGCTGAGGCCCCGCCTGCGCCCCACTGCTCCACCACCGTCCCAGCCGGCCACGCGATCCCTGCCGGCGCATTCCCGCCGATATTCCTCCCGCCCGGCTGCAGGTGCATCACCCCATCCGGCGTAAACCCCTCCACATTCACCACTTCAAACTGATTCTTGTTCAATCCGCTTACATACAGCGACGGTGCCGAGCTCGTCCGGTCGTAATCCTGCGGCAGCAGCGCCAGCGGGTAGTAGTTGCCATCGTTGATCGGGGCATCACTTGCCAATCCAAAGAACTGCGGCATCCACGACGGGTCGCTTACCGTCCCCAGCAGCCCTGTCCCCGTCATCGCGCCTGAAAGGTAAGTCTGCTCCGCTTTCCCGCCCAGGATGTACGCCCGGTTTGTCGCCAGCGCATTCCCTTCGCCGTAATAAGGGTCTTCATGGTAAAAGTTTTGGAACCGGATCACCGTTCCGTCCCATATCCTCACCCCGCTCAACATATATGTCGACTTCACCGAGCCTCCGATGAAGCTCACGTTCACCGCTTTTTCTATGTCGATCGACCCATGCGGGTCCGGGTACACCGTCGTCGGGTTAGCCGTCGTGCCTTGCGCCGCATAACTTCCCTGCGTGCAATTCACATTGAAGCAATAGCGCCCAACCACCCCCTGCCCGTTTCCGTAATCTCCGGTCTGCCCCGCTTCCACGATATGCGTGTTGTAGAAGTAGTCCTCGTTTGAGTCCCCGCCCATAATCAGCGGCCACCGCACCTGATAGAACGAGAGGTCGTAGCTCACCACTCGCTCCGAGGGCCCATTCATCTGCAACCCGCGTCCGCCGTGATTGTAGAAATGGATATCCTTCAGCGTCACATAGCCCGAGTCCAGCTCCAGCAGAGACCCCGTCGTCGCCTTACCCGAGCCTTCCAGCGTCAGGTTCTCCAGGCCTCCGTAGCATGAGTAAGTCGAACAAACCCCGCCCGCGTACACGGTGATTAGACTCGCCGTGGGGTTTGTCTCCTGCAGAATCACCGACGACTTACCATCCCCGACCAGCCGCATATGGGTCGGCACCCTCAGCGTCCCGTTCACCAGGTAGTGCCCCGGTGCCAGATACACCACTGGAAAATCACCCTCCTTCGAGGGCGCATTGCCGAACGCGAACGCGATTGCCGCTTGCAGCGCCGCCGTTGAATCCCTCTGCCCCGTCGGGTCCGCCCCGCCCGCGAAATCCGCATTTCGCGCATCCACCCGCGGCATCTTCGTGATCTGGTTCGCCACCGCGACCGTCCCCGACACCGTCCCGCCCGTCAACGGCAGCGTCCCCGCGACCGCCTGGTCCACGTACCGCTTCGTCGTCGCCTGTCCGCCCGACAGCGGATCGCTCCCCAGCACCAGCGGCCCCGTCAGTGCCCCTCCCGCCAGCGGCAGATAGTTTTGCGCCGTCGGCGAAGTTTGCGCGAACAGCTGGTCCACATAGCTTTTGCTCACGCTCTGCACCGCCACCGCGGCCGGCTGCAGCTGCGCCCGTACTCCCGCGATCGTCGCCGTCGCCGTCGCTGGCACAGTCCAGTACTCCCGGCTCACGCTCCCGTCGCTCAGGTGGTACACCACCGTATAGAAGCTCCCCGCCGGCGTCGCTCCCGCGTTCGGAGCCAGCCCTACCGACGCACACCCGTCACTCCCCACATTCACCTGCAGGCTTCCCGCCGCAACCGCCAGGTTCGCCGCCGTCGTACACGCCGGCCAGCTCACCGTCAACACCCCCGCCGCCGGCTTTCCGTTCGCCCGGTACACCGTCCCTTGCACCGTCGTCAGCCCAACCTGCGCCTGCACTCCCACTGCGGCCAGCAGCACCCCCAAGGAAACCGCCCATCGCACCACCATTGCCATCACCCTCATCCGCTCTCCCCTTCGCCCCGCCGGCCCAACGAAAAAGGCGCAGCCCAGCGCCATTCAGCACCCAGCTGCGCCCCAAAACATCGCCCCAATCCAACCCCTCAGCCCCCCGCCCCCACACCCAAACCCCCCCCCCTTACTCCAGCTCCCGCAACAGCACTTCCGCCAAGCTCACCCGCGCCTTCTTCGCCCCCGCCTCACTCTTCCGTTTCAGCGACTCTTCCGCCTTGTCCCACAACCACTTCGTATGGATCAGGCTCCCCTTCTTCGCCTGCTCCACCGTCGCCCGCACGATATGCGGCATCGCTTCCGCCAGCTGCGCTTCCACCTCGCGCCCTAGTGCCCGTCCGCTGCACCGCACGCGCACCCGCGTACCCCGGCTC
>CAXTTW010000008.1:0-17587 GCA_964247255.1 uncultured Acidobacteriaceae bacterium | reverse complement strand
CGGTCACCGAACTCGTCGGCATGATTGCCGCCAGCGAGGACGGCGCGGGCGAACTCGCCGTCGGGGCTCCCCCCGGTGCCCCGCCTCCGTTGCCCGCGCTCGTCAGCGCCGCCCCGCTCGGGTTGATCGGCACATTCGCCAAGTCATTGAACGTATCCAGGTTGTACTGCGGCGACTGCACCGCCAGGTTATAGCTCACGTTGTTCTTCGGGTCCAGAAAGAACGTCGGCGAGGTTTGGAACGACCCGCTCAGCGCCGACAGCACACTTTGCGTCACATCGGCCTGCCGCAGCCCCAGTTGCGTGCTCTTGGTCCGGTCCACGTCGACAAAGACGCGCGGCAGGTTGAACGGCTGTTGGATGCGCAGGTCCGCCGTGCCGGGCACGTAGCGCAGCTTGGCCAGCAGCGCGGTCGCGAACGCGCGGTTGCCGTCCAGGTTGGGGCCGGAAATCTGGATGTCGATCGGCGCGGGCAGCCCGAAGTTCAAGATTTGCGTGGTCTCGTCCGAGGGCAGCTCATAGAAAGTCGTGCCCGGAAACCGCCGGGCCAGCTCCCCGCGCAGCTTCTCCACGTACAGCTCCGACGGGTGGTGCTTCGCGGCGAGCGAGACCTGGATATCCGCGTCGGAAGTTCCCACCGGGGCCGAATTCGAGTACGTCAGGTTGATGCCCGAGTACGGCAGGCCGATGTTGTCGATGATCGTCGTTAGCTCGCCGGCTGGGATCAGCTCGCGGATCGTGTGGTCCACCTGGTCGCACAGCCGCGCGGTCTCCTCGATGCGCGTGCCCGTGCGCGCTCGCACATGGATGGTGAACAGCCCCGCATCCACCCGAGGAAAGAAATCCTGCCCCAGGAACGGGAACAGCAAGACGGCGGAGGTCAAGGTAAAGGTGAAAAAGAGCGCCATGAACCACACCGGCCTCGCTACACACAGCTCCAGAATGGACTGGTAGCCGATGCGCACCCGCTCAAACCCGCGTTCGAAACCGCGTTGAAACCGGACAAACGGGTTGCGGCTCTTGCCCCGCGCCTCCGCCTCGGCTTCGTCGGCCTCCTTAAGCAGGTAGATCGCCATCGTCGGCACGATTGTCCTCGACAGCAGGTACGACGCGATCATGGCAAACACCACCGCCTCCGCCAGAGGGATGAACAGGTACTTCGCCACGCCCGACAGGAAAAACATCGGCACGAACACGATGCAGATCGACAGCGTCGCGACCAGCGCCGGCAGGGCGATCTGCGCCGCCCCGTCCAGAATCGCCTGCTCGACCGGCTTGCCCTCCTCGATGTTGCGGTTGATGTTCTCGATCTCCACCGTCGCGTCGTCGACCAGGATGCCCACGGCCAGCGCCAGCCCGCCCAGCGTCATGATGTTGATCGTTTCGCCCAGCGCCGCCAGCACCAGCAGCGAAGAGATGATCGCCAGCGGAATCGACACGGCGATGATCAAGGTCGACCGCAGCGAGCCCAGGAAGAGCAGGATCATCACCGCCGTCAGCATGGCCGCGATCACCGCCTCGCGCGCCACCCCGTTGATCGACGCCCGCACGAACACCGACTGGTCCCCAAGCGGCGTGATCTTGAGCTGCGGCGGCAGCTGCGCCAGGATCCCCGGCAGCGCCTTCCGAATGCCCGCCGTAATGTCCAGCGTTGAGCTTTCCCCGGTCTTGATGACCGACAGCATGGAAGCGCGCTGCCCGTTCACGCGCACGATATTGGTCTGCGGCGGGAAGCCGTCGCGCACGTGCGCCACGTCGCGCAGGTACACCATGCTCCCGTTCACCGAGCGGATCGGCAGGTCATTCAGCCCCGCGATCGTCGAGGGCGCCGAGTTGGTCTCGACCTGGTACTCAAAGTTCTGCACCTTGAGCGTGCCCGAGGGTAGGATCAGATTCTGCGCCGCCACGGTCGAAACGATGTCGGACGGCGCGAGCCCCTTCGACTGCAGCGCCTGGAGGTTCAGGTCCACCTGCACCTGCCTCTGCTTGCCGCCGTACGGGTACGGGATGCCCGCCCCCGGCACCGTCACCAGCTGCGTCCGGATAAAGTTCAGCCCGAAATCGTTCAGCTGCTGCTCGCTCAACCCCTGCCCGGAAAGCCCCAGCTGGATAATCGGCACGCTCGAGGCCGAGTACTGCAGCACCAGCGGCGGCGTGGTGCCCTGCGGCAGCTGCCGCAACTGCGTCTGCACGATCGCGGTAATCTGCGCGTTTGCATCGGCGATGTTGGCGTTGGGCTGAAAAAACACCTTGATCACGCCGATGCCGTACAGCGATTGCGACTCGATGTGCTCGATGTTGTTGACCGTCGTGGTCAGCGTTCGCTCGGAAAGCAGCACGATGCGGCTCGACATCTGCTCGGCCGAAAGTCCGGTATATTGCCAAAGGATCGCGACGACCGGTATGTTGATGTTCGGGAAAATGTCGGTAGGCGTCAGCGCGATGACCAGCGGCCCCAGCAGCAGAAGCAGCAGGGCCAGGACGGTAAAAGTGTAAGGCTGGCGCAGCGCGAGGCGGACAATCCACATACCGGGGTTAGGGTCTCCTATGCGCTTCGGGGGGAGCGCGTGTACTTCCAGTAAACCACCGCGCCGCGCCCACTGCGGATACTCGGCACTCTGAGGCGGTCTGATCTTAGACGAACAAGCGCGAGGGCAGGACTCATTTCCCGCCCTCCCCGCCTACATGTTCATCTTCTTGAACACCGGCCCTGGCACCGCTCGCACCGCGAACATGATCAACCGCCAGAACCCTGGCAGGTACACCACGTCGCGCCGCTTTTCCACCGCCCGCAGGATCCCCCGGCCGATCGTGCGCGGCTCGGCGAACAGCGGCCCGCGCGGCAGGTGCGCCGTCATCGGCGTCGCCACAAACCCCGGCTTGATCGTCAACACCTGCACCCCGGCCCGGTCCACCCGGTTGCGCACGCCTTCTAACAGGATCGACAGCGCCCCTTTCGACGCGCCGTACACGTAGTTGCTCTTGCGCCCGCGGTCCCCGGCCACCGACGAGATGACGGCCAGCGTCCCCGTCCCGCGCTCCTCGAAGTAGTTCGCCAACAGCGTGATTAGCGAGGCGGGCGACAAAAAATTAGTCCGGTAAATCGCCTCCGCGACCTCCGGGCTCGCTTCCGCCGCTTTCTGGTCGCCAAGCACCCCATGCGCGAGCAGCGCCATGTCGATCGTGCCCAGCACGTCCACCGCCGCGTGCAGCAGCCCCGGATGCTCCGCTTCGTTGTCCAGGTCGAGCGCGAGCGAGTACACCGCGCGCGCCCCCCGGGTTTGCAGGTCGCTCACCACCGCGGCCAGCTTGTATGGGTCGCGCGCGACGAGGAAGAAGCTGGCCCCGCGGTCGGCCAGCAGCCGCGAGGTCGCCTGCGCGATCGCGGAGGTGGCACCGAGAATCAAGACCTTGCCGGGCGTCGCGGGTTCCTGCCTAGCCACGCCCCGTGACCCTCCGCCAGAACGCCGAGTCGAACCCCGGGTCCACATACCGTGCGAACTGCTGCCACTGCGGGTAAAACGTCTGGTAGTGCGCCGGCGTCATTGTCGCGTCCTTCGCCGGGTACAGCCGTCCGCCATGCTCGAGCGTGATGTCGGCCAGCCTTTGCAGAAGATCGAACGAGACCTCCTCGCGGATCGGGAAATCCAATGCCAGCGTCATCCCCGGCTTTGGGAAGCTCATGAAGCCAGGCGAGGGCACATCGCCGCACACCTTGAGCACCGCCAGGAAGGAGGCCAGTCCGGAGGTCGTGATCGACTTCATGATCTCGGTGATCCCGCGCTGGTCCTCGTCCGGGGGCAGCACGCACTGGAACTGCAAGAGCCCCTTCTTCCCGTACATCCGGTTCCACTTCAGCACGGAGTCGAGCGGGTAGAAGAACGGCTCGTAGTCCATCTTTGTGGTCACGGTTTTAGCGCGCTGCTTGTTGTAGTACGCGAAGTTGAACAAGCCGATCGAGTACTTGTTCAGCGTCCACTCCGGCAGGTCGATCGGGAAGACGAGCTTCGGCTCCTTCGAGCGCGTCAGCGGCCCCGGCGTCTCGGAGTGCGTGCCCTGCATGAAGATGCCCCGCGCGAAGTTCTTGCCGGTCGACACGCAGTCGATCCAGGCCACCGTGTACTCGACGTTCGCCGCCTGGCGCGACAGCTCGACAAACTCCTGGATGCCGACAAACTTGTCCCCCCGGTAGTCGATCTTGCGCGTCACGATCGGCCGCAGCCGGACCTCGGCCCAGGTGATCAGCCCGGTCAGCCCCATGCCGCCGATGGTCATCGCGAACCAGTCCCGGTTCTCCCGGTGCGAGCAGATCAGCCTCGAACCATCGGACCGCACCAGCTCGAACCGAAGCACGTGCGCGCCGAAAGTGCCCGCGATATGGTGATTCTTGCCGTGGATGTCATTCGCGATCGCCCCGCCGACCGTCACGTACTTGGTCCCTGGCGTCACCGGCAGGAAGAACCCAAGCGGCACGGCGAAGTCCAGAATCTCCGACAGCAGCACCCCTGCCTCGCAGCGCAAGATGCCCGTCGCCGGGTCGAACTGGAGCATATGATCCATCCCGCGTGCATGGAGCAGCGTTCCGTCTTCCAACAGGCATACGTCGCCGTACGACCGGCCCGCGCCCACCGGCAGCATGGAACCGTGCATCGCTTCGCGCGGGGGGAAATCCGTCGTCCAGGACAGCGGGCGCAGATCGGCGGGCAGCTTGGGGTATCGGCCCCAGGACTCGAACGCAGGCTGGGTCGATGATTTCTCCGCGGGCCTCTCGGCCAGGGTGGATGACATTGTGGGGCTCCGTAGGCTGTGTGGCCTAACCTATGATAGCGAGAAGAAGGACGCCGACGGCCGCGCAGCCGAGTAAAAGGCTCATGCGGTCGGTTACCGCGAAGATTACCGGGTCCTCGTCCAGCTCGCCTCGGCTCGCCAGCAGCCAAACCCGGCTGATCCACAGAATCATGATTGGTGTGACCAGCCACATACGCTGCGGGTGCGCGTACAGCCCCGTCACCTCGGCCCCGCTGATATAGAGCGAAAACACTACTACGGAGGCATACGCGCTGGCGGTGCCGAAAGAGCGCAGCTGCTCCACATCGGACAGCAGGTAGCCCCGTCCATTGGACGGCACCTGCCCCGCCGCGCGAATGTTCTGCAGCTCCGCGAACCGCTTGACCATGGCGAGTGACAGGAACAGGAAGACCGAAAAACCGGCCAGCCAGGGCGAGATCGCGATCGAGGTCGCCGCTGCCCCGGCCAGCAGCCGCAAGGTGTACAGCCCCGACAGCAGCACCACGTCCACCAGTACCACGCGCTTCAAATAGAGCGAGTACGACAGGGTCGAAACCAGGTACAGGAGCAGATAGCCCAGAAATGCGCCGGGCAGCGTCGCCGCGATCGCGAAAGAAAGCGCGAGCAGCCCGCCGGAGATCAGCACACCTGTTTTTGCCTGGAGGTCTCCCGACGCAAACGGGCGCAACCGCTTGCGCGGATGGCGCCGATCCGCCTCGATGTCGAGCAGGTCGTTGACGATGTAGGTGGATGAGGCGCAAAGCGAGAAGCAGAAGAAAGCCGAAAGGGCGCGGCCGATGGTCTGCGCGTGCAAGGCGTGCGCCAGTAGAAGCGGCACGAAGATGAGCACGTTCTTCGCCCACTGGTGGATGCGCAGCGCCCGGCGCAGCACCTTAAGCGCCGGCGCGCGGTCGATGAACTGCCGGTCCGGGATGAATTTACGCTCGCGGACCGCCTTGCGCAGGCTCGCGTCCGGGTTCGCCAGCATCGGCGAGCCCGCGTGCGCCAGCAGCGGTACATCCGGCCGCGCATTGCCGATATAGTCGAACCCGCCCTCGCCGAACCGCTGCCGGAACGAAGCCAGCTTGTTGTTCCCGGTCAGGTTCGTTTTGCCGTCGCTTGCCAGCACGCCCGCGAAAATCCCCAGGTGCGCCGCAACCCGCTCAGCCAGCACCCGGTCCGCGCCCGTCGCCAGGTACAGCTCGCGACCCAGCCCGCGCTGCTGCTCCAGGAATGCCAGCAGCGGCTTGTTGTAGGGCAGGTGCGCCACGTCCAGCGTCACACGCTCGGTCACCTCGCGCTTCAGCGCGGCCTTGCCCTTCGCGATCCAGCCCGGCACCTGCGCCAGCGCCCGGCTGTGCGTCCGCACCATCACCAGCAGCGCGTCGTGCAGCGTATCCGTTTTCACCAGCGTCCCATCCAGGTCTACGCAGATGGGCCGGTCGGCGGGAGGCGCGAACAGAACGGCGCTCGCCTCTGAGTCGCGGGTTTGGCTTCTCGCCTGGTCTGTCATGAGCACGGGAAGTATAGCATTCGAGTCCGCGCAATTTTGTTGCCGGCCGGCCTGTGTTTCCTTCCGCGCCTTCCGCACATCAGTAAGAGGTCGCAAGGGAGACAAACCCATGGATCTCAGGCTCTCCGTTCTCGATCAGGCTCCCGTTGCCGAAGGTTCCACCCCCGTCGAAGCGCTCCGAAACTCGATCGAGCTGGCCCGTCACGTGGAGACCCTCGGCTATTACCGGTTCTGGATGTCGGAGCACCACGCGATGGAGCTGCTTGCCTGTTCCGCTCCGGAGGTGGTCTTGGCCGCGGTCGGCGCGGCAACCCGCACCATTCGCCTCGGCTCCGGCGGCATCATGCTGCCCCACTACTCGCCCTTCAAGGTGGCGGAGGTCTTCCGGACCCTCGATACCCTGTACCCCGGACGGATCGACCTCGGTGTCGGGCGCGCGCCCGGCGGCGGACCCATTGAGTCGCAAGCCTTGCGCCGGGACCGCTCCGCCATGCCTGCCGACGATTTCCCAGAGCAGGTGGCGGAGCTCCAGGCCTGGCTCGGCGGCGGCTTCCCGCCCGGTCATCCCTTCGGGCGTGTCCACCTCGCGCCCGCTCCGTCGTCCTCGGGGCCCGACCTGTGGCTGCTCGGCTCCAGCCTGTGGGGCGCGTCCGCCGCGGCGGAGTGGGGACTGCCCTACGCCTACGCGCATTTCTTCAGCCCTGCCCACACCCGTGCCGCGCTCACGCTGTACAGGCGCAACTTCAAGCCGTCCGCCGCGCTCGCGAAGCCGTATGTTGCCCTGGCCGTGGGCGTCATCGCCGCAGACACCGACGAGGAAGCGCGGTTTCTGCTCGGCAGTGTGCGTCTGCTCCAGCGTCGCATCCGCGAAGGCGACCGTCGGCCCGTGGCCACGCCCGCCGCCGCCCAGCGCGAACTCGGCCAAGCCCTGGACCTTGAGGAAGGTGAGTTTCCCCGGTACGTGGCGGGCAGCCCGGCCACCGTGCGCCGCGCGTTGGCCGCCATGTCTGGCGCGCTCGCACCCGACGAGATCCTCATCAACACCATCACGCACAGCCACTCTGCGCGTTTGCGGTCGTACACACTGCTCGCTGAAGCCTTCGCACACACGCGGGCGGCGGCGCTGGCATCGTAACTAGGTACGTAACCAGGGCGTAACCAGGAACAAGGAGATTTACGTGGCGGAGCGGAAAGCGGGAACCATCGTACTGGCGCATGGCGCATGGATAGACGGCAGCGGCTGGCGCGAGGTCCTCATCGCTCTGGCGCACGAGGGCTATGCAGTCCGCGCCGCGCAGCTCCCGCTCAAGTCCTTTGAGGGCGACGTGGCCGCGCTTGAGCTCCTTCTGGATCACGTCGAAGGTCCGGTTTTGTTAGTCGGTCACTCCTATGCGGGCGCAGTCATCTCGGCCGCCGGCAACCACTCCAAAGTGCGGGCGCTCGCATTCATCACGGCGTTCGCGCCCGAAGCCGATGAGGTTTTCGGCTCCCTCATGAGCATCAACCCGGCCGCCTCGAAAGCCTCGGTCGGGCCGGACGCGAGCGGCTATATCTGGATCGATGCCGCCTACGCCTCCGACGCGCTCGGCCATGATCTCCATCGCGGTGTCGTCCATCTTGCGGTCAGCGTGCAAAAGCCGGTCAGCTATCGGATTTTCGAGGCCAAGCTGAGCAGCCCGGCCTGGAAAACGAAGCCGAATCATTACCTCATCACTACCGACGACCGCATCCTGAGCCCGGATACCCAGAGAGCGCTCGCCGCCCGCATCGGAGCCCGCGTGGAGGAGGTTGCGGCCAGCCACATGGTTCTGCTCTCCCAGCCCGAGGCGGTCGCCGCCTTTATCCGCAACAGCGCCGAAGCGGCTGAGGGTTAAGGAAGCTTTTGGAGCTTTACACCTCAACTCAACCTGACCCGATCGCCGACCGTCCCGAGGAGCAAAGCGACCAGGGATCTGTCTTTACACGCCGGCCCAAGAGCGAAAGCAGTCTTCTCGCCCGCTCAGAGGGGTACGCGAAACTCTGTTTCGCCTCTCGTCGAACAAGACTACGGAGTCATCCTGACGAGCGAAGCGAGGAACGACCTGCTTTTTAGTTGCGCGAAAGCAAAGCAGGTTCTTCGCAGCGCTCAGGATATCCCGAATCGACTTCGCGCACCCCGCCAGGAACCCGGTATCAACGCCGTCTCCGAAGTGCGCTCCCACCACCGGCAAACCCTTTTAAGCCTTAATCCGCCGCGATTGCCTCCTCCGCCCGCTCCGGCAGCACTGTTTGCGGAAAGTACGCATTCAACGCATACTGCTCCACCATGCGCTGCGTGTTGAAGAACGACCCATTCAGCGCGATTGCCGAGCGCATCACCCGCCTCCACTGCTCCGGGTGCTTGTAGAACAGCGGCAAAATTACTTTTTCGAGCTGGCTGTACATGGATTCCGCCTCCTCAGCCTCTTCTTCGCGGTCCTCGATCGCCCAGCCCGTCACCCCTTCGATCCAGCCCTCGATCCACCAACCGTCGAGGATCGACAGCGACGGCACGCCATTCAGCGCCGCCTTCATCCCGCTCGTGCCTGAAGCCTCATAGGGACGCTTCGGCGTGTTCAGCCATACGTCTACACCGCTGGTGAGCAGCGCGCCCAGCTTCCACTCGTAATTTTCCAGGTACACGATCTTGAGCAGCCCCTTCGAGAGTTCGTGCGCGAACTCGATGACGCGCTTGATCTTCGCCTTGCCGGGCTCGTCCGCCGGGTGCGCCTTGCCGGCATACAGCACCTGCAACCCACCGAACGCCCTGGCCATCGCGACCAGCCGTTTCGGATCGGTGAAGAGCAGGTCCATGCGCTTGTAGGTCGCGGCGCGCCGGGCAAAGCCGATCGTAAACACCTCGGCGTCGAGCACCTCGCCCGTACGCTCCCTGACCGCATCGAGCAGCAGCCTCTTCGAGGCCCGGTGCGCCTCCGTAATCTCCGCTTCCGGGATGTCGATCGCGTAGCGCAGCGTCACGTTGTCGCGCCGCCAGCGGGGCAGGTGCCGGTCAAAAATGCGCAAAAACGGCTCGGAAGCCCACGTCCCGGCGTGTACGCCGTTCGTGATCGCATCCACCGGGTAGTCCGGGAACATCTCCCGCGACACAATCCCGTGCTGCATCGCGACACCGTTGACGAAGCGCGAAAACCTGAGCGCGACATAGGTCATATTCAGCAGGCCGTCGTGTACGCCGCCGGCGCGCTCCAGCATGCCCACGGTTTCCGCGCCCAGGATGTGCCGGGCCTGCTCGAGCGAGAAGCGGTCGTGCCCCGCGGGCACCGGTGTGTGAGTAGTAAACACGCATTGCTCGCGAACCCGTCGAAACTCGGTTTCGCTCGCCTGCTGGAGCGTGCGCCCGGCAAGCGCCCGGCCCACCAGCGCGACGGTCAAAAGCGCGGCGTGGCCTTCGTTCATGTGGTAAACGGCCGGATCCAGCCCTAGAGCCAGCAGGATGCGCGCACCGCCGATACCCAGGATCGCTTCCTGCCGGAGCCGGTAGTCGTTATCGCCGCCATACAGGCGATCGGTCAGTGTGCGGTCGCGCGCGTCATTTTCCGGAAGGTCCGTATCCAAGAGGTAAACCGGGACAGTATGACCGGTAATGCCATGGATCGGGTGGCACAGCGCCCGCACATGGACCGGGCGGCCGTCGAGCTCGACGATGACCCGCGCGGCTTCCTCGACCGTGTACAGGTCCACCGGCCACGGCTGCTCGGTTTCGGTCTGCACCCCTTCCGCGCTCAGCACCTGGCGAAAATACCCGCGCCGGTGCGCCAGCGTGACCGCGACCAGCGGAATGCCAAGGTCGGCGACCGCCCGGAGCGTGTCCCCTGCCAGCACGCCGAGTCCGCCCGAGTAGGTGTTCATCTCCGGCTCGATGGCGATTTCCATGGAAAAGTAGGCGACCGGGGTACGGCTCGTGTTCGTGGCGAGGGGATATAAGCTTTGCGGCAATGTTTGCATGGGAAATCCTGAGCTTCTTTGTCTCTATCGACTGATTTAGGTCAGTCTAACAAGCCTCTATTGCAAATAGATGCTTCCCGGACTCGTCCATTCCCGTTTTGGGATTACCGAGGTAAGCCGTTCCACTTCGGAACCGGCCCTGTCAGCCGCTTGCAATAAGCTGAGAAAAAGCCCTCCGCCCGGCGTAGAATTGCCCTCACCATGCTTTCGCTGCCGCGCCGTGTGCTCGCCCTTTCCGCGTTACTCCTTCTCTATCCGGCGGGCCTCACGGCTCAGGACTGGGCGAAGGCGCGCCTCGACAGCTCCCCGCGCCACCACGAATATCTATCCGCCCGGAGCGGCGGCCGCGACGTGAAGGTCTTCGTTGCCTACCCCGAGTCGAAAGCCAAAGCCCCGGTCGTTCTGCTTATCCACGAGATCTTCGGGCTCACCGACTGGTCCAAGGATATGGCCGATGAACTGGCCGCGCAGGGCTACGTCGTGGTCGAGCCCGACCTGCTGAGCGGCATGGGTCCGGGCGGCGGCGGCACCTCTAGCCTCGGCGGGCAGGATGCCGCGGTCCAGGCGGTCTCCAGCCTCAAACCCGAGCAGGTCACCGCCGATCTCGACGCCGCCGCGGACCTCGGG
Source organism: uncultured Acidobacteriaceae bacterium (assembly GCA_964247255.1). GTDB lineage: Bacteria > Acidobacteriota > Terriglobia > Terriglobales > Acidobacteriaceae > EB88. The sequence goes on along the minus strand of CAXTTW010000008.1, from coordinate 6,676 downwards.
CTCAAACTCCCCGCCTCGAACGGCAAGCTGGCCGTCGCGGGCTTTTGCTGGGGCGGCGGGCAAAGCTTCCGCTTCGCGACAACCCGGCCCGACCTCAAGGCCGCTTTTGTCTTCTACGGACCCGCGCCCGACGCCGATGCTTTGAAGGCGATCCATGCCCCGGTCTACGGCTTTTACGCCGGCAACGACGCCCGGATCACCGCCACCGTGCCCGGAACGGAAGCCGCGATGAAGGCCGCTGGGAAACGGTATGAGCAGAAAACCTATCCTGGCGCGGGCCATGGTTTCATGCGCGCCGGTGAAGCTCCGGACGCCGCTCCCGACAACAAAAAGGCACGCGAGGAAGCTTTCCATCGCATGCTCGCGGAGCTTAAGAAGCTGTAGGCGCACCCATGCGTGCCAGCACCCCGCGCATGAAGGCGAAGCTTGCCGTCGCCCCCGGCACCGGGTCGTCCGGCTTGATTTCGTACTCCAAATCCACCCAGCCCGGGTACCTGATCGCCAGCAGCGCCTCGAAGATCCCGCGCACCGGCATCTTGCCTTCGCCCACCGCGACCTGGCTTTCCTTGCTGCTGAAGTCGCTCAGGTCCTTCATGTGCACGTTGTGCAGCCGGGGTCCGCAAGCCTTGATCGCCGCGATTACATCCGTTCCGGCCCGCACCGTGTGCCCCACGTCAATGCAGCAGCCCACGCGCGGGTCCAAGCCCTTCACGGCCGCGAGCACGTCCAGCGGCGAGTGCCACAGCTTGTCCTCCGGCCCATGATTGTGGATGGCGATCCGAATGTCATACTCCTTGACGAACCGCTCCAGACGGGGCAGCGTCGCGGGCGCGGGATCCCCGGCGACGATTACTGATGCCCCCGCCCGCCTCGCATACTCGAACTTCGCCCGGATATCCGCGTCCTCATCCTTCGGGAAATACACCGTCCCGACCGCATGCACGCCGATTCCCGCGGCCTTGTACGCCGCCAGCGCCTCGGCTTCCCCGGCCGGGTCGGCGGGCAGGTGGTCCTTCACATCCTTCGCGTTCAGCCCCGACACCTGCATCGCACGCATCGCCGCGATCAGCCGCGCCCGGTCCAGCGTGCGCAAGCTGTAGCTCGCGAGGCCCAGCCGAATCTCCTTCTCTGCACCGGGCGCAACCGCGAACGCCCCCGCCAACACCCCGAACTCCCGTCGCGTGAGGCTCATACGCGCGGAGCCCAGCCGGGCTCGTACGTGCGCGCCCACAGCTTCATCGCCTCGGGATCGCCTTGGATCTTGCCTGTCGCCGGGTCCAGTGCCAGCTCCCGCTTGTTCACCCAGGCAATGTTCGACAGCTGCAGCATGGTCACCGCCACATTGCCGACGGCCACCGGCGCGTGCAGCTTCTCGCCCTTCTGCACCCCGGCGATGAAATTCGCGAAGTGCGCGTCCGTCATCTCGTCCGCGCCCAAAAGGTCCGTCGACGAGGTCTGCTTGCCCGGCTTGCGGAACTCGCCGGTCTTGTTGCCCTTCCAGTCGTATACTTCATAGCCGTCGCGGTCCACCAGAACCGAGCCCTTGGTGCCCTCGATTACCGAACCCCGGTCGCGGTTGTACAGCTTCATGCCCTGGCAGCTCTTGCCCTCCCAGGCGATCATCTTGTCCGGGTAAGTGAAGCTGGTGTTCAGGGTGTCGTAGAACTGCCAGTCGTCCTTGTACTGGTAGCGCCCGCCCGAGGCCGTCACGCGCTCCGGATAGTCCACCCCGAGCGCCCACCGGCACACATCCACCTCGTGGGTGCCGTTGTTCAGCGTTTCGCCCGTGCCGTACTCGCGTACCCAGTGCCAGTTGTACGGGTGAATCTGGTCGCGGTACGCCGTCCGCGGCACCGGCCCCTGCCACAGATCCCAGTTGAGCTGTTGCGGCGCAGTGCCGCCCGGGCCGTATTTGGTCGGCTTGCGGATGTTCGAGTACCAGCTCTTCGCGTAGTACGGGTCACCGATCAACCCGTTGTGAATCTTATCCACGATCTCGATGGTGTGCGCCGACGACCGCTGCTGCGTCCCCATCTGCGCCAGCTTGCCGCTCTTGCGCTGCGCCTCGATCAGCATCGCGCCCTCGGCTGGGTTGTGGCTGCACGGCTTTTCCACGTACACGTGCTTGCCCGCCTGCAAAGCCGCGATCGCCATCGGCGCGTGCCAGTGGTCGGGCGTCGCGATCGACACCGCGTCGATCTCCTTGAGCGCCAGCACCTTGCGGAAATCCCCGTCCGTCGCGGGCTTCTCGCCCATCGCCTTTTCCGTCTCGCCGGCGAATTTGGCCAGGATCACCGAGTCCACGTCGCATACATGCGCCACCCGCGCCTGCGCCTTGTTGGTTTTCAGTGCTGCGAGATGCGCGTAAGCCCGGCTGTTGAGCCCGATCACCGCGAAGTTCAGCCGGTCGTTCGCGCCAAGGATCTGCCCGTAGGACTTTGCCGTCACCATCGCCGCCGCTGCCGTTCCCACAAACTCACGCCGTGTCCACATACGTCCTCCTTATGCCACCGTCGGTGGCGCGACAATGCCTGCCGAGCCCAATGCTTTTTTCAGCCCCGCCATGCTGCCCCGCGAGGAGTCCTCTGGCCCGTTGCCGCTCTTCCAGTGCGTTTCGAGCGAGAGCCCGTACCGGTAGCCGTCCCGCTTTAAGGCCTCCAGCTGCCCTACCCAATCCACCACGCCGCCGCCCACCGGCGCCCAGTTCGGCTTCCCGTCCGCGCCGAACTTTACGTCCTTCGCGTGGCAGTGCATGATGCGGTTCTTCGGCAACAGCTTGTAGCCGTCCGGGAAGGGCTTTGCCCCGACCGAGGCAGCGTTGCCCGGATCCCAGTTCAGCGCGATGTTGGGCACAGCGGCCAGAGTCGCCGCCGCTTCAGGCCCGGTGGCCGTGTTGCAGGCCTGCTCGTTTTCGAGCATCAGCGTCAGCCCCGCCTTGCGGCACCGCTCGGCCGCATCGCGCAGCTTCGCATTCATCGCCGCCCGGAATGGCCCCGGGTCCTCCAGACGCCAGTAGTCGAAGCACCGGATCCGGTCGGTCCCGAACGCCTTCGATAACACGATCAAGCGCTCCAAAACCTTGTCCTGCGCCGACGGGTCCTGCTGCGCGTGGAACTCGTCGTGCGGCCGCTCGGGCGACTTGGAGATGGGCGCGCCGGGGAAGTCCACCTTGAACAGGGGACTCGCCAGGTCGGTGACCTGCAACTTATGCTCGTCCAGGATCTTTTTGGCGTCGGCGACTTCCTTGTCGCTCAGTGCGGTGATGTTCTTGTTCCACATTCCGCGCAGCTCCATCCAGCCGAGGCCGAAGTCGTGCGCCGCCACCTTGCAGCTGTGTTCGAAGTCCTGCGAAATCTCGTCGTTGATGACCGCCAGGCGAAAGGGGCCGGACACGCCCTGTGCCCGCAAGCTGGCCGCCAGCCCGGCCGAGCCGAGCAGCCCGAGCGCCTGCCGCCGATTGATGTAAGCCATTTCGAGAACCCCCGTCTTTAAAAGTTCAGCGTCCCTGCAAACTGCAGAATACGCGCCGAAGAGATCGCCGTGGAAGTGACCTGCCCAAAGCTCTGGCTGGTCTGGTCCACCGACGGGTTGGCGAATGCCGGGTGATTGAGCGCATTGAAGGCATCAGCCCGCAGCTGGAGGCTCAGCCGCTCGCGGATCGGGATCACCCGCGACAGTGTTGAGTCGAAGGTGGTGAATCCCGGCCCGCTGTACACATTCTTGCCCAGATTGCCGAGCATCGGCCCGTTCGGCGCGGTAAACGAGGCCGGGTTGAACCATTGCCGGCCCGCGCCGATGCTCTTGATGCGCCGGAAGGGCGCGACCAGGTTTGGGACCTGCGTGTTGCCCGGCGCGTTCAGTTGGCTGGCGCTCGCCGTGATGAACAAGGGCGTCCCAGTCTCGGCGGCAAGCACCCCGCTTACTTGCCAGCCGCCCAGGATCGTCGCGCCGACCCCGGACTTGAGGAAGCGCTTGCCCGGCCCGGCCGGCAGCTCGTACACAAAGCTCTGGGTAAAGGTGTGCCGCCGGTCCCAATTGAGCGGAGCATAGTCGCGGGCCGGATCAAGGTAGAAGTTGAACGAGCCCAGCCCGCCCCCGGTCGAGATGAAGCCGAGCGCTTTCTGGTAGGCATAACTCGACGTGGAACTGATTCCGTTCGCGAACCGGTGGTTGAGCCTCAGCTGTAGGCCGTTGTAATTTGAATTTGTTCCCTTGCCCATCAGGTTGGTTGCGGCGGTCCGTCCGAAGGTAGAGTACTCCGGCTGTCCATTGCGCCCCTGGCCCGCGACGGTCGCCGCGTTCAGGTTGTAATACGCCGGGATCTGCCGTCCGGCGTTGCCGACATACGCCAGGTTCGCCACCCAGCCCACCCCCAGCTCGCGCTCGATCGTCAGATTCCACGACAGGACCGTTGGATCCTTGTACCGCGGATTGATGACGGTCCAGACAGAAGCGATAGGCGCGGGTAGGATGCCGCTCGCCGGGATCACGGCCTGCGGCGCGGCAGGGAAGCCGGTGGTCAGGTTCGCGGGCGTTGCCGCATAGTTGTTCGCCGGGTTGTAGGAGATATTCTGCCGGACCGGGTAGTTGAAGGCATAGTTATTGTCCTGGAACGGCGTATTGCTGATCCCAAACCCGCCGCGCACGACAGTCCTCGACCCTGCCCGATACGCCACGCCGATCCGCGGCTGGAAGTTCCGGTAGTTTACCCGGAGGCCTAAGTCTTTCGGCACAGCCCCGTAACCTGCGACCTGCAGTGTATTGCTCGATGGGTCGTACTGAGAAAAGCCTCCGGTCGCTCGTGGTGTCGCGGGTGGGTAGAACTCCCACCGCAGCCCATACGTTACGGTCAGGTCGCGTGTAGCCTGCCAGGTATCCTGCACAAACCCGAAGTACAAGGTCTGCCGCCACGAAGCATCGTTGATGTTCACATCGCGCCCGACCAGGTTGGGCAGGTCCAGCAGAAAGGACGCGAAATCGTTGCCGAAGCTCGTCTTGTTTCCCCGGACATTCAAGCCCGTCTGCCCGTCCAGATAAGTGAACGCCCCGCGCGGCCCAAACGTCTGGCCCTGCGTTAAGTCGTCACGCACCCGCCGTATCTCCACCCCGAACCGCACCGAATGGTTGCCTATAATGCGCGTCCAGTTACTCGCGGCTGAGATATTCGTTTCGCCCCGGTCCCACGGGAACGAAGCGCTGTACCCGACCAGCGGCGAGGAGTAGCCGTTGACCGTGACCTGACTCAGTCCGCTGGTAAAGGGGCTCACGTTCACCCCCGGAATCCCGACCGCGGTCGAGGCATTTGTTCCATAGTCAGTTTGGCGCAGGCTGTTTCGGTAGTGGTCCACCCCTACGCGCACATCGGTAAACAGCTTCGGTGAGAATAGGTGCGTGTATTCAAGAGCTGTGTTGTAGACGTGGTTGGTTCCGGTAGCGGCACTGTTTCCCGGTCCGCCCGCGAGCCCGAACGCCGGCCCTTGAAACGTCGTGGTGTTTTGGTAGCTGTAGCGGTAACTCAGCTGGTCCGCGTCGCGGAGCTTATAGTCCGCCTTGATGTCGTAAGTGTTGGTCGTCTGCTGAAAGCCCGTGTTTACCTGGTAGTTGTTCACCAGCGCCCCGGCCGCGCCGACATTGGGCAGCGGCACCAGGGCAAGAATGTTCTGCGCCACCGGACTGAAGCGCCCGCGCGGGATCTGATTTCCCGCGAACGGCGACCGCCCCGAACCATCCGGGTTCCCGGTCGCCGGATCGTAGATCGTCGTCGGGCTCGCGCTTAAGTCGCCGCTGCGAAACGCCGCCGTCGGCACCGTGAACAGGTTGAACTGCGACTGCGAATTCGAGTAGCGCAGGAAATCACCGAAGAGGAATAAGCGATTCTTGAGGACCGGCCCGCCCAGCGTCGCTCCGTAGTAGTTGTTTGTGAACCGTGGAAACTTACCAGTCCGGTTAAAGTAATTGCGCGCGTTGTAAGCACTTACCTCGTTGTACTCGTAGACCGAGCCGTGAAAATCGTTTGTTCCCGACCGCAAAACGACGTTAGTCACTGCCCCGGCCGACCGCCCGAACTCCGGCGCGTAGTTACTCGTCTCCACGTCGACTGTCTGGATTGCCGCGGCCGGCGGCACATACACCTGGAGCAGCCCGGTGCGTTCGTTGTCGTCGATGCCTTCCAGCTGCAGGTTGTTCGCTGTTTCCGCCTGGCCGTTCACGTTGAACGACTGCGAATTCTGCGCGTCGAAAAACGAGGAATGGTCGTAGATCGGCGGGCTCACCCCCGGCACCAGCGACTCCAGCGCCTGAAAGTTGCGCGAGTTGCCCACGGGCAGCTCTACTATCTGCTTGCTCGAGATCTGCGCGCTCACGTCCGCCCGGTCTGTCTGTAGCGCCGGGGCCTGGTCCGTCACGGTCAGGGTCTCGCTCGCGTTCCCGGCTTTCAGCTCCACGTCCGTGCGCACGGTCTGGTTCACCGTCACCTGCACGTCCTTGGTCACCGTCGCTTCGAACCCGCTCTCGGACACGCGCACCGTGTATACGCCCGGCGGCAGAAAGGTGAACTCGTAGTTGCCGGTTTCGTTGGTCGGGTGCGTGTACTTGAGCCCTGTCGCCTGCTCGGTCAGCTCCACCTGCGCGTTGGCTACCGAGGCCCCGCTCGCGTCCGTTACGGCGCCCACCCCGG
>CAXTTW010000007.1:0-18337 GCA_964247255.1 uncultured Acidobacteriaceae bacterium | reverse complement strand
GTAGCGGCCGCCCGCGCGTAGGTTGGGCCGGGCCAGGGCGTCGAGCGCCGCGGCGATGGCGAGCTCCAGGTTGCGCTCGGCCAGTACCGTGTCGCCGTACTTCCAGTTCAACACCTCGCCCTGTTCCGTGATGCGAAGCTCGCCGTCAAAGCCGTCGAGGGGCTGGGCGTAGATGGCGCGGTGAGTGGGCCCGCCGCCGCGCCCCACCGTACCGCCTCGCCCGTGGAACAGCCGCAGCGTGATGCCCGCTTCGTGCGCGACCCGGTGCAGCGCGCGGTGCGCGCGAAAGATCTCCCAGGTGCTCGTCAGCATGCCCCCGTCCTTATTGGAGTCGGAGTAGCCGAGCATGACCTCCTGGGTGTTGCCCCAGCTCGCGAGCAGCTCGCGGTAGGCAGGGTCAGCCCACAGCTCGCGGCATACTCCAGGCGCGTTTTGCAGGTTCTCAATGGACTCGAACAAGGGGACGGGCATGAGGCCGGGATCCCGCTCGCTGCCCGCCATGGAAACGCCGCCGAAGCGCGCGAGCCAGGGTACGGCGAGGATGTCCTCCTTGCCGGCGGCACCGGAGATGACATAGGCGCGCACGGCCTCGGGCACGGCGCTCGCCTTGATCGCGGCGACAGCGTTGACGGTGGCTAGGATGTCGAGAGTCTCCGGAGGAAACGGCGCGGGTACGGCGGCGCGGGTCTCGGCGCAGCTCGCGATCGCATCCAGCGCGGCCGCGTGGAGCCGGGCGTGCTGGCGGATGTCGAGCGTATGGAGGTGCAGGCCGAAGGTGCGGGTCTGGAGCAGCAGCGGGTCGAGGAGGGCGGCCGCCAGACGCTCCCCGCGGTTGCACTGCAGGCTGGCGCGGACGGCTTCGAGGTCGGACAGAAACTCGGCCGCGCTTGCGTACGCGGGCAGCTCGGCCAAAGCGGCCTCGAGCGAGCCCGGCTCACCCGAGGGCAGGCCGAGCGTGTTGCCGAGGCGCGCGCCCATGCAGGCGGCGAACCGGCGGTACACCTCGAACTCGAAGTGGGCGGCGTAGCGCTCGTCGTGCTCGGTTTGCGCTTGTTGCAGGTAGCGCGTGAGGCGCGCCTGGAGCTCCGGAGCCACTGCGGCTTGCTGCGTCGAGCTGGTGAGCGAGGCGATCAGCCTGCCGATCTCCGCTTGGTAGTGGCGCAGCAGGCGCAGGCGGGCGTCGCGGATGGCTTCGAGCGTGACCTCGGGCGTGACAAACGGGTTGCCGTCGCGATCGCCGCCGATCCAGGAGCCGAAGCGCAGCAGGACCGGCAGCTCGTTGAGGCCGAGGGTGAGGCCGTACTCGGCCTGGAGCGCGCCGGCAAGCTCGGCATAGAGCGGCGCGAGCGTGGCGAAGATCGACACCTCGTAGTAGTCGAGGCCCATCTTGATCTCGTCGGAGACCGTCGGTCGCCGGCTGCGGACCTCGTCGGTCTGCCACAACGAGGTGATCTCGGCGGTAAGCTCGGTCTGGAGCGCGAGGAGGTCCTCGTCGGCCATGGGGATGCGGTCGAGCGCCTGCAGCAGCTCGCCCATGCGGCGGCGCTTGAACAGAATCGACCGGCGAGCGATCTCCGTCGGGTGCGCGGTGAAGACCGGCGTGATGACGACCTTGCGCAGGTGCGCCATGGCCTCTTCGGCGGGGATGCCGGCCTCGCGCATGGCCCGCAGCGTGCCGCGGAACGAACCCCTTTGCGCGGCGGCCTCTCCGGAAAGCTGGGCGGCGGTGCGGCGGCGCTTGCGGTGGTTGGTTTCGGCCAGGTTGGTGAGCTCGAAGTAGAGCGTAAAGGCGCGCGAAAGCCCGGCCAGCTCGTCGACTGGCAAGCGGCTGATGGCGAGCACGGTCTTTTGCAGGCTCTGGTCGGCTGTATGCAGCTCGCCTTGGGCCAGGGCCTCGCGGCGGCCGATCGCGTCAAGCCGGAGCTCTTCGACCTGTGCGTACAACGCGTCGCCGGCCTGCTCGCGCAGGACCTCGCCGAGCAGCATGCCCAGCGAGCGGACATCGCGCCGGAGCGGGGCTTCTTTTTCTTCCTGGGTGGAGGCCAGAAGCTCGGAAAGGCGGGCAGGCCAGGAGTCGGGCTTCCACAGAGGGGTGGGCATGGGGTGATTATGCCTTAGAGTTCTCCGTACGACCCTGCGCGCCGTGGGAGACGCTGACAATTTCCAGCACATCGTCATGGACGCGGTACACGAGGATGTAAGGAAGTGGAGTGAGCACCAGTTCTCGGGTTCCCGGTCTATCGCCGGGGCGTCCCATTCTTGGAAACTCAAGCAAACCGGTTGCCCTCTTTAGAACGCTCCTGGCGACATGACGAGAGGCAAGCCTGCTTCGTGAGTCAAGGGAAGCAACGATGTCGATCAGGTCGTCGCTCGCCTCTTGCGACCAGCTCAGCCGCATCAGTCTTGCAGGTAAGGGGCCAGTTTGGCCTCCATCTCTTCGTGTGTCAGGAACTCACCGCGGTTGAGCGAAGCCAGCCCGGCATCGATGCGTTCGAGGAACGATTTTCGGTAGGCGAGCTTGTCATCGATAAGGCCTTGCAGCACCTGAGCCGGGGTTTGACCAGATTGAGTCGCAAGCTGCTTGAGACTCGCTTCCACTTCCGGCGAAAGAGGGATTTCCATTACGGTAGTGTACCCCTACCCGAGCGCCCCTTGCTCCTCAACCTGGAGCATCAGCTCCTCCCACTCCGCGGTAAGCCCGGCGTGGTCGGCGCGCAGGCGAGCGAGCTGGGCGGCCAAGCGCTGCGTCTCTTCGTTGCTGGTGTAATTCGCCATTTGGCCCTCGGTCACGGCGATGGCGGCCTCGCACCGAGGAACCTCCTCCTCGACGAACCGAAGCCGGTCCTGCATCTGCCGCAGCTTAATCGGGTTGACTTTCTTTCCCTTCTGCGGGGGCGTCGTAGGCGGGACAGGTTGCACGAGTTCGCCGGCCGTCGCGGCGAGCTTCTCAACCGTGGATTGGTGGCCGTCCTGCGTTTTTCCACCGTTCTGACTTATCGGTTTCGCGGGCTCCGGCTCGGCGGTCTGGGCCTTGCGGTATAAGTAGTCCTCGTAATTGCCGGGATACACGTGTACATGCCCGGACTCGACCTCGAACACGCGGGTAGCAGCTCCATCGATGAAGTAGCGGTCGTGCGAGACGAAAATCACCGTTCCCTGAAAGTGCTTGACCGCGTCGAGCAGGACGTCCTTGGCGCGCATGTCCAGGTGGTTGGTAGGTTCGTCGAGCAGGAGGAAGTTAGCCGGGGACACAAGGATCTTCGCTAGCGCATAGCGGTTGCGCTCGCCGCCCGAAAGCACCCCCAGAGGCTTGAAAACGTCGTCGCCGGTAAACAGGAAGCAGCCGAGCAGGCCGCGCAGCTCGGCGTCGGCAACGCGCGGGGCGATCGCGCTGATGTCGTCGAGCATGCGCGCCGCGGGGTCGAGCACCTTGTACTGATCCTGCGCGAAGAACTCCGGCAGCACGTTGTGGCCCAGCTTGAGGACGCCCGCGGTCGGCGGCTCCTGCCCGCTGAGCAGGCGCACCAGCGTGGACTTGCCCGCGCCGTTCGCCCCGACCAGCGCGATGCGGTCGCCCCGGTCGATGGTAAAGCCGACCTCCCGCAGCACCTGCTTCGGCCCGTACGTCTTTTCGAGCCGCTGCACTTCGACCACGGTGCGGCCTGAGGCGATCGGCTGCGGGAAGGAAAAGTGGATGGCCGACTCCTCGTCCGGGATGACGATGCGCTCGATTTTCTCAAGCTCCTTGATGCGGCTCTGCACCTGCTTGGCCTTGGTGGCCTGGTAGCGGAATCGATTGATGAACGCCTCGAGGTCCTCGATGCGTTCGCGCTGGTTTTTGTAAGCGGCTTCGAGCTGTGTCCGGCGGTCGGTGCGCTGCTGTTCGTACTTGGCGTAGTTGCCGGTGTAGAAGTGCAGGGCCTTGTTCCATACCTCGACGATCTTCGTCACCGTGGTGTCGATGAAGTACCGGTCGTGCGAGATCAGGATGAAGCCGTTGGGGTAAGTGCGCAGGTAGGTTTCCAGCCAGGTTCGCGTTTCCAGGTCCAGGTGATTGGTCGGCTCGTCGAGCAGGAGCAGGTCGGGTTTGGCCAGCAGCAGCTTCGCGAGCGCGATCCGCATCTGCCAGCCGCCCGAAAACTCCTCGGTCTGCCGCGTCCAGTCCGCCTTGGTGAACCCAAGTCCGCCCAGCACCGCGCCGACCTGCGCGTCGAGCGCGTAGCCGTCGTGCGCGTGAAAGCGGCCATTGAGCGCTGAGTAGCGTTCGGCGGCGGCGGCGTACTCGGGCCCGGCCGGGTCCAGCTCCGCGAGCTTGCCGGACAGCAATTCGAGCTCAGTCTCCATCGCCCGGAGCTCGTCGAACACGCTAAGGCACTCATCGAAAACGGACCGCCCTGAAAGCGTCAAGCCGTCCTGGGGAAGATAGCCGATCGAGGAGCCGCGCGTGCGCTGGAGGCCGCCGTAATCGATCGTTTCCAGGCCTGCCAGCACCTTCATCAGCGTCGACTTGCCCGTGCCGTTCGCGCCCACAAGCGCGGTACGCTCCGCCCCGGTAATGAGCCAGTTCGCGTGTTCAAACAGCAGTTTGTGGCCGTAGCGCTTGCCGGCATCGGCGAGTTGGAGCATGCGCCTATTCTACCGGCGGTGTCCCCAGGGCGAAGGCCTCCGGGAGGATGTAGAGCAGGGTGCTGAGGAGGATGAGCGCGAGCGCCGCGCGCGGGTTCACGAGCGCCAAGCCGCTCGCCGCGGCGTAGACCAGCAGCGCGAACCAGTTGCGCCGGTTGCCGCGGCGGCGTGCGAGGGCCAGCCGCACGTCGGCTGCATCGAGCTGGGCCGCGACTTGATGCTCGAAGGCGATGAAAGCCGCGCACGTAAGGACGAAGTTGGCGGCGTACAGAGCGGTCGCGATGGGCGCGAGATGCGCTTCGGCGATCCACTTGGTGAAGAACGGGATGAGCGAAACGAAGAACAGCAAGAGAAGGTTCGTCCAGAGCAGGGGACCGTTCGCGCGCCGCGCGTGGTGGACGAGATGGTGGTGGTTGACCCAGACGATGGCGACGATGGCATAGCTGAGAACATAGGCCAGGAGCGTGGGCCATAGGGCGAGAAAAGCACCGAGCGAGTTCTCGTGCGGCGTGTGCAAATCGAGAACCATGATGGTGATGATGATTGCGATCACACCGTCTGAAAACGCGCCGAGGCGCTCCGGGCCGGGGTGGGGCTCATGCATCCCGCGCATCCTCGGCGATCCGCTGCTCCACCGCGAGGCGTGTGGCTTCGGGCAGCTCCGGCATGGCCCCGGCCTGGCCGGCAACCCAGGAACCCCAGCGGTTGGCAGCCTCACTCTGCACGGCGAGTGAAGCACCCCGGAGCCGGTACGTCGTGAGCGCGGCCGTAAACGCGTCGCCCGCGCCTACCGTGTCAACCACTTTCGCCGGAACTCCCGGGTGGCGGACGGTCTTTTGCCCGGTGACGAGCAGGCTGCCTTGCGAGCCGAGGGTGACCGCGACCAGCTCGAGACAGGGATAGGCAGCGAGCAGCCGGTGGGCGTCGGCGGTGAGGGTTTCGGGCGATGCGCTTTCGTTTTCGGGGAGATCGATCAAAGACAGAAGAGGGGCCATTTCACCGTCGTTGAGCTTGAGTAAGGTCGCTCGCTCGAGCGAGCATGTCACCGCTTCGGCGCTGAAAAAGGGTGCGCGGAGATTGACGTCGAAAATGCGAAGGCACTCAGGGCGGGTGGCGGCGAGAAAGGCGTGTATGGCATCGGCGGAGCGGGCATCTCGCTGGGCGAGCGTGCCCCAGCAGACTGCATCGGCGCGCTGGGCGAGTTGCTCCCATTCCGGGGTCATCTCGAGCGAGTCCCACGCGACCGGCGCGTGGATTTGGTACTCGGGCTGACCGGCGTGGAACCGAACGGAGACCCTGCCGGTCGGGAGGCCTGAACTGTGCTGGAGATAACGCGTGTCCACGGGCAGCGTTGCGAGCAGGCTTCGGGCGGCGTCTCCCGGCTCGTCGGTGCCGAGACGGCTCGCGATCAGGCCGTGCGCGCCCAGCCGAGAAGCCATGACGGCGAAATTGGCCGGTGCCCCGCCAAGGCGATGTCCGCCGGGCAGCTCATCCCAAAGCAGCTCACCCAGGCCGACGACGACAAGATGGCGGTGCCCGGTCATGGGCGCAAGCTTTCGGTTGCGGGCCAAGGCTTCCGGAGGGAAAGGCTCATTGGGTTCGGCTGCTCCTTGCCGAGAATGGTAACTGAGATGGCGCGGTCCCGATGCGGTGGCCGGACGTATACTCGGCGCATGCACCTGGAGCGCATTCTCGCGACAACGCGAGTGACGGTAGCGGAGAGCAAAGAGCGGGTGAGCCGCCGCGAACTGGAGCGGTTGGCCGCGCTGCATGCCCCGAGGGGGTTTGCTCGCACACTGCGGGCGCGGGCTTTGGACGGGCCTGCGGTGCTGGCCGAGATCAAAAAGGCATCGCCGTCGAAGGGGCTGATCCGCGCGGAGTTCAATCCTGTGAGGCTTGCACTGCAACTGCTTGCCGGGGGAGCTGCGGCGCTGTCGGTGCTTACGGATGAACCCTTTTTCCAGGGCAGCCTCGAGTACCTCGAACAGGCTTCGGAGGCGAGCGGCCTCCCTTGCCTGCGTAAGGACTTTATCGTGGACCCGTACCAGATCCTGGAAGCGCGGGCCCATGCTGCAGATGCGATCCTGCTCATCGCGGCTGCACTGACCGACGCGGATGTCGCCCGCTTCACCGAAGAAGCTCATCAGCTGGGGTTGGACGTGCTTTGCGAAGTCCATACGGCGGCAGAATTGGAGCGGGTTCGAGACCTCGGCTGTGATGCGTACGGGGTCAATAATCGAGACTTGGCTACCTTCGAGGTGCATCTGGAAACATCCCTTGAGCTGGCATCGGAGCTGCCGGATGGAGCCGTGTGGATCGCGGAAAGCGGGATCACGTCGAGAGCCGATATCGATTTGCTTCGTGAGGCGGGGTTCCATGCCTTCCTGGTTGGCGAATCGCTTATGCGGGCCGCAGATCCGGGGCTGGCTTTGGTCGAGTGGCTTGAGCCGCAGACAGCCGGTTGAGGGCTATGTGGGTCAAGATCTGCGGAACGACGAATCTCGATGACGCCGAGACGGCGGTCGAAGCGGGTGCGGATGCTCTCGGATTCGTGTTTGCTCCAAGTCCGCGCCGGGTGACGCCCGCACAAGTCGCGCGCATTGTCTCGCAGTTGCCGGAAGAGGTCGAGCGCATCGGCGTGTTTGTCAACCCCGAGTACGAGGAGATCATCACTGCGGTGAGGGAAGCCGGACTGACGGGTGTTCAACTGCACGTGTGCGAGGACCCCCGACTGCCGGGACAACTGCGCGAATATTTCTTGGAACGATCGAATTTTCGCCTGCTCCAGGTCGTCCGTGTTCCACCGGGTCAGCCGTTCAGCTCCATCATGGTTTTCGACACCCTGTCTTGCGCGCATGCCGTTCTTGTCGAGGCGCGGTCGTCTACCGGACACGGCGGCACCGCTTCGCGCTTCGATTGGCAAACCGCGCGGGAGCATTTTCTCGCAGCAGCGCATGAAAGGAGGTTGGTCGTTGCCGGTGGCCTTACTCCGGAGAATGTCGCGGAAGCGGTCGAGACGCTTTCGCCGTGGGGAGTCGATGTCGTCACGGGCGTCGAAAGTGAGCCGGGGCGAAAAGATTGTGCCAAGCTTCGCGCCTTCGTGCGCAATGCCCGCCATGCTGCCACCAGCTTCCCTCCCGCGGAAGCGAACAACTGATGAGGTGAGAGCTGTAGCGCTCTTGCACCAAGGGCCTATGCGATGCAGCTGAGGGAAGTCAAACCAGTCGCTTGTCCTTGCAAAGACGAGTTCTCCGGAGTGTAAGCCGAGCGGGTGTCCACTTCCTGCCAAGCTCCGCGAATGTCGAGAACGAGATCGGCTGCGCCTTCCAAGATCGCAGGATCTTGGGCGAATTGGGCACGAAGCATCTCCTGGCGTATGTGATCGTAAAAGCGTTGAAGGTTCAGGGCGGTTTGGCCACCCTGCTCCAGGTCAAGTAGACTCACTAGCTGAGTCAAAATCGCGAACCCATGCTTGAGCTGCTCGCTTCGCTGCTCTATGTCACGCTGGTGCATGGCGAGTACCGCGCGCCGCAAATTGCCGGCGAGTGTGTCATAAAGCGCGATGACCAGGCCGACAACGGAAGCTTGCTGGGCTGCGGCGCGGCGGTAGGCGAGAGCGGGCGGTGTCGGGGGCATCGATTACTTTCCGGAGCTGCTGTTGGTGCCGAGGATGGTCTGGATCTGCTTAATCTGCTGCGGCAGCTGTTGCAGGGCGATATTGGCATCGTTGTACTGCTTGGTCAGAAGGGTTTGTTGAGAAGTGATGTAGCGCTCGAAGTTGTCGATGCGGGTTCCCAGGTCCTGATACTCGTTGCTGATGCTTTTCAGGTCTACCGTGAAAGCGCCCTGCGTGCCGTTCGTATAGCGGTCCAAGGTAGTCACGAAGTTGGTCGCGAAACCCGGAGTGGTCGTCGACCCGGACGTGGAACCCTGGAAAAACTGGACCACGCCTTGGTAGTTGCTGGAAAGAGCCGCATTCAGGGCGGCGCTGTCCAGGGTCAAAGTGCCGTCTTTCTGCGTAGCGATGCCCAGGGAGGCGAGTGAAGGCAGCGCATTCGACCCGGCACTGGTATTGGCGGCTCCAAGGACATCGAGCTGTAAGGAGCGCGCTGTGCTGTCGGTACCGAGAACCCCTTCCGAGGTCGTTAGCGCGTTGTAAGTGAACTGTGAGTTGAGATTCTTGATGAGGGTGTTATAGGAGCTAACGAAATTGTTGACCGCGGTCGTGATCGCGGTATTATCGGGGCTGATCGCAACGGTGACTGACGAGGATCCGGGCGTTATCGCTTGTAAAGCCAGCGTCAAACCCGCGACTGCGCCCGTGACGGTATTCGAAGCGCTGGACAAGGATACCCCGTCGACGGTGAACGAGGCGTTGGCACCATCGATCGGCTTGGTGAAGGTAAGCCCACCAGCCCCCCCTGTTGACACAGAGAAGTCAGCAGCCGAGCCTGAGCTTTGAGCACGCAAAGCCAAGCGCGCGCCATTTGCATCAGTAATGACACTCGCACTGACTGCGAGGCCGGAGCTGTTGACCGCCGCCGCGAGCTGGTCGAGGGTATCCACGCCGCTTCCGGTCGTGAAGGTCGTCGAGGCGCCCCCTACCGTGATGGAAAACGAACCTGGAGCGAGGGTGGAGCTGCTGCTGGCTTGCGTGGCGGAGTATGCCGACCCTATCGTGGCCAGGCTCGAAACCGTAACGGTGTGTGTGCCGGATACCGTGCCCGGTGCCGCTGTGGCTGAAACGAGGGTGCTGTTCGATGATGTCACGGCTGCGTTGCTGAGAGCTCCACCGACGTCGCCGAGAGACTGGAGCGATGTCGTGAGCGAGCTTGCCTGAGTTTCGATTTGCTGCAGGGCTGCTGCCTGAGTGTTCAAAGCAGT
Organism: uncultured Acidobacteriaceae bacterium; assembly: GCA_964247255.1. Classification (GTDB taxonomy): domain Bacteria; phylum Acidobacteriota; class Terriglobia; order Terriglobales; family Acidobacteriaceae; genus EB88. Next base: position 8,827 of record CAXTTW010000007.1, on the reverse strand, counting down.
TTGCCGGTCCTGGAAGGCGCGTTCGGGCGCGCGCTCAGCATAGATAATGGAGGCCACGGCCGAGGTGACGTCGATGCCACTGTTGCCATTGTTCAACGAGCTGAGCAGAGAGCTAAGGGCGGAGGTAGACGGCGAGACAGTGCTCACGGGACAGAGCTCCTTTACGTAGAGGCACGTTTGCGGCGGCCAGCTTGCACTCTCAGATCCAGCCGCGCCGTTCAAAAACGATGACGGAGGCGGTCCTGAAAAGCACCGCCCCTGTCAATCCTAAAAAGGCGGCATAAGAGCCTGCCGCCTTCCTTTGGTTTACTGCAGCAGCTTGAGAACGGCCTGCTGCTGCTGGTTGGCCTGCTGCAGGGCCGAGATCCCGGTCTGCTGCAACACCGAGTATTTCGTGTCGTTGGCGACAACGTCCGCGATGTTCGCCGAACGGATGTCGTTGGAAGCGCTGGCCAGGTTCTGCGACGTGGTCACTGAGACCGCCGAAGCTGCCTGCAGCTGCTCAACGTTCGCACCGAGGCCGCCGCGCAGCGCGGAAACAGCGGAGATCGCCGTGGTGATCTTCTGCAGCTCGGCTTGTGCGGTCGCGCTGTCCGTGAAGCCGCCGGCGGTCAGAGTCAGAGCGCCCGACGAGGTCGCGCCGACGCCGATCGTAAAGGTCAGTGAACCGCCCTGCGTGCCGTCGCTGGTGAAGATGGAAAGCGTGGCTGCCGCTCCGGCGGTTTGGCTGAAGATGGACTGGCCGTTGTAATTCGTCGTCTTGTTGATGTTGTTGATCTCGGTCTGGATCGCCGTGTACTCAGCATTGATCGACTGAAGCTGGCTGCTCCCGACGGTGCTGTTCGAAGCTTCGGTCGCCAGGGTAACCGCGCGGTTCAGGAGTGAGGTGATCTGCGAAAGAGCCCCGTCCGCTGTTTGAAGAACGCCGACGCCGTCGGTTACGTTCTGCGAAGACTGATTCAGGGCGGCGACGTTCGCGTTGAGCCCATCCGAAATCGCAAGGCCGGCCGCGTCGTCCGCGCCGGAGTTGATGCGCGAGCCCGAAGCCAGCTGCTGGAGACTCTTGTTGGCCGCCGCTGTGGTGATGTTGAGGTAGTTTTCCGCGGTCAGAGAGGCGATGTTGTTCAGAATGCCGAGAGACATGGGTGATTCGCTCCTTGAAAGTATGTACGTCTGCCGGCACTCGGTTTGGCGTCTGCCTTGCCCGTGTGCCTTGGCTGCATTGATTTGCAAACCTTCTATCGGCACTTCGCGCCAATCTGTTCAGGGCTGAATCGCTTTTTCTTCTCTTTTTTTCGAGGTGCGATCTTCTAACCAAAGTCTCACGGATATTGGCCCTCTAAGTGCACCGGGAAACAGAAGATTGAGAGGACCCGTGCTGCCTACATTAGGGTTGTGCATCATCGCGAAGAACGGGGCGGATACGCTCCGGGGCTGCCTGGAGAGCGTCCAAGGCTTAGTAAGTCACTCGGTGGTCGTGGATACGGGCTCGACGGATGCGACCGCGTCCATCGCCAAAGAGTGCGGAGCGCGTGTCATCCATTTTCCATGGCGGGGCGATTTTGCCTCCGCTCGGAATACTGCTCTGGATGCGATCGGGACGGATTGGGTGCTGGTGCTCGACGCGGACGAAGAGCTGCCCAGGGACGCACACGATTGGATCCGCAAGGAACTCGCCGCGCCTCGCGCCGAAGCGTACGTGACCCCCGTCCGGAACTATCTCAAGCCATGGGATCGGCCCATCGTCGGCGTGCTTCCCGTGCCCTCGCACGAGCGGCATCCCAAGGTTCCGGACGCCGACGCCTTTATCCATACTGAGGTAGTCCGGTTATTTCGCCGTGATCCGGATGTCTGGTACGTCGGCCACGTTCATGAGCAAGTTGAGTACCGCCTTCTGGAGCTGAACCGTCCAGTCGGCAGAGCAGGCTTTTTCCTCCACCATTTCGGCTGGTACTACATCGACGTGAAAGGGCTGGAACGGAAGCGCACACTGTATCACGGCTTGCTCGCGAAAAAGGCCCAGGAGCGCCCCAATGATACGCAAGTCCTCCTCCAATATGGCGATGCGCTTTCCTCGTGGCGCGGAGAGCACCAAAAAGCGCTGGAGTGCTTTCTGAAAGCCGCATCCCTGGGAAGCAAGGATGCGGCGCTGTGGATTCACATGGCGTGGGCGCTTCATAGATTGGGCCACCATGAGGCGGCCTTGGTGGCTGCCGAGCAGGTGCCCGCGTCCGCGGAGTTTACCGGCAACCGCGCCCAGTTGAAGGGCGAGGTGCTGGCCGCGCTTCGACGCTGGCCCGAGGCACGGGAGGCCCTGGCGGAAGTCCTTGCGCTCATGCCGGATGCGTTTCCGGTTGAAGCCAAGCTGGCGCTGGTGGAGATGGAGTGCGGCGACGAGGCAGGCGGCCTCCGGCGCATGCGTCGGGCGATCGTCAAAGCGGAAGCGCAGGCGTTGAAGCACGACGATGCGTTCCCTTTCTTATGCGCGGCGGAGCTCCACGCGCAGATCAAGCAATGGCCGGAGGCACTTCGATTTACGGAGGCCGGCCTGCAGCTGGACGGAGAAATGCTTGCGCTCCACGAGCTGCGCCTGAAGGCAGCGGTGGCGACCGGAGATCTTGCCACGGCTGCGCTCGCGGCGGAGCGGATTACGGAGCTTAAACCGGAGCCGCGTTCCTTTCTGAGACACACCGCCGTCCTGTGCCAAAACGGGAAAAGGAAGCGTGCGGAAGAGGTGATTTCTCATGCGCTCAAACAGTTTCCGCTGGATGCTTCTTTACAGGCGGCTGGGCGCGAGCTCGGGTTGAGCGCGGCTGTTCCGGCGTAAAGCTCTAGAAAAAGCCGGACCGGCCGATAACGAGAAAAAGCAGCGAGAACGCGGAGGAGACGATGCTGAGGTTTCAAAAGGGAGCGCCGGCAGGGCTGCTGGTCGCGGCGACTACCATCGCGCTCGGGTTTGCCCTCGAAGGTGGACGGCTTGGGCAGGTTCTCCAGCCTACCGCGGCGTTCATCGTCCTCGGGGGGACTCTGGGAGCCGTGCTGGTGCACTTTCCCGTCTCGGTAGTGCGCCGAGCTTTAGAGGGGCTGCGGGATGCGTTGCTCACCGGCGGGCCAGATGCGAAGGGGCGCATGGAGCAGATTCTTCACTACGCAACCCAGGCGCGGCGGCAGGGGATCGTTTCTCTCGATGCGGAGTTGAGGAAGGTCAGCGATCCCTACTTCCGCAAAGCGCTCATGCTGGCCGTGGACGGCATTCAGGGGCGTGAAATCCGGGAGATTCTTGCGATGGAGTCGCTGCGGCTGGAAGAGGAAGACGAGTCGGCGGCGCGGGTGTGGGAGTCGGCGGGCGGGTTCGCGCCGACGATCGGCATCCTCGGCGCGGTGCTTGGGTTGATTCAGGTCATGCAGCACCTCGACGACGTGAGCGAGATCGGGCGCGGGATCGCGGTCGCGTTTGTCGCGACCTTGTATGGAGTGGGGCTGGCGAACCTGTTTCTGCTGCCGATGGCGGGTCGGCTGCGAGGCCGGGCACTCGACGCCCTCAGATTGCGGGAAGCCACGACGGAAGGCGTTCTCGGCATCGTGGAAGGGGCAAGCACACGCATGCTGCGCGAACGGATGGGCGCGACCGCGGGCGGGCGAGCGCCGGCAAGCGTGGCTCAAATCGAACCGAGCGTGGCGAAGCGAGCCGCGGCGCGATGAGTGCGCAGGAGAAGGGCAAAGCCCCAAGCACCCCGGGCGCGCGCGGGAGCCGGAGGGCCACGCTGGTCTCGCAGGATCGTTGGCTGGTCTCGTACGCGGACCTGATGACGCTGTTGTTTGCCTTGTTCGTTGTGCTCTTCGCGACCTCGCGGCACAGCGCGGAAGCACTGGGTAAGCTATCCGGGGCCATTCACTCCGGGTTTGCCGGGCGCAGCACGGTCGCGGGTTCGTCCCCGGTGCCGGCCGTGGAAGAAGAGAACGGGTCCGACGCGCTGGAGGGTCAGTTGCGGGCCGTTCTGGGCGACGCGATCGCGAAGCAGGCCGTGGGCCTGAAACTTACCCCCGATGGGCTGGTGTTGTCGTTTGAGGAGCTTGGATTCTTCCATTCAGGGGAGGCGGGCCTGTTACCCGGGCAGGCGGCGACGATCGAGAAAGCCGGCACGGTGCTCCAGCAGCATGGGGCCACGCTGCGGGTGGAGGGCCACTCGGATGACCAGCCGATCCACAACGCGGTATTCGCTTCCAACTGGGAGCTGTCCGCTGCGCGGGCAATGACAGTACTGCTGCTGCTGGTCAACGAGACGCACTACGACCCGACGCGCATTTCGGTCGCGGGCTACGGTCCGTACCGGCCGGTGGCGGACAACGGTACGGTGGAGGGCCGCCAAAGGAATCGGAGGGTCGACCTGGTGGTAATCGAACCCGGCAAGGGGGTGAGATAGCACGGAGCGTGAGCTCCCGGCGAGGCATCGAAGCGAGCATGGATCGAGGTGCAGGCAGCGGTTCCGTTCCCCCGCGATGGTTGGAAGACTCCTTAGGGCGGGCAGACTTTTTCAGAAGGGTCGGGCAGGCGGGCCGGCCGCTTCTCCTCTGCGATTATGACGGGACTCTGGCTCCGTTCCAGCGCGACAAGATGCAGGCAGTGCCTTACCCCGGTACAGCCGAGCGGCTTCGAGCGATCCTCGACGGCGGTACGGAGGTGGCCTTTGTGACGGGACGGCCGTCGGGAGAGCTCGTCGAGCTCCTTCCGCTCGCGGGCGGTCTGGAGATCTGGGGCATGCATGGGCGGGAGCACCGCGCGGCCGATGGAACCCGCACGGTGGCGGAGCTGACCGCGAACCAAGTTGCCATCTTAGACCGGGTCCAGGCGGAGCTGCAGCAGAGTGGCTGGGCCGACCTCTTGGAGAGAAAAGCGGGAAGCCTCGCCCTGCACTGGCGCACCCTCGATGGCGGGTCCGGGCCGGCAAGGACGCCAGAAGACGCGCGCGCAGCTGCCGAGAAAGCCTTCGGCGCGTACGCGGGACAAAACGCGTTCGCCGTTTTACCGTTTGACGGCGGCCTTGAGTTGCGGACCGAGGACCGGACCAAGGCGCACGCTGTTGAAGCCTTGCTCGCGAAGGCGGACCCGGCGGCCTCGGCTTTCCTGGGCGACGATCTCACCGACGAGGACGGTTTCCGCGTGATGCGGGACCGGGGCGGGCTGGGCCTGCTCGTCCGCTCGGAAGCACGCCCGTCTGCCGCTGCTTATACAGTGCGGCCTCCCGAGGAGCTGTTCGCGTTTCTCGATCAGTGGATCGTGGCGCGCGCTCACGCTGGCAGCACAATTGCGAGGCGGGTACTCTAAGGACAGGCCATGCCTACCTCCCAGCGTGAACTCGTCATCGTTTCCAATCGGCTTCCGGTCTCTTTCGAGAAGAGTCCGGAGGGTATTCGGGCTAAACCCAGCAGCGGCGGCCTGGTCACCGCGCTCGAACCACTCCTGCGCGAGCATGGCGGGATCTGGATCGGCGCGGCCAGCACGGAGCAGGACCCGGCGGTCCGCGAACACATTCGTGAGGAGCTCGCGACGCTTTCACGCGAGCACCACTATCGCTACGAACCCATCGCGCTGACCCCCGAGGAAAATGCCAAGTACTACGAGGGGTTTTCGAACGAGATCGTGTGGCCGCTGTTCCACGATCTTCAGTCCCGCTGCAACTTCGACCCCAGCTACTGGGAGTTTTATCTGCGCGTGAACGCCCGCTTCGCGGACAGCGCCGCGGCAATCGCCGAAAAAAACTCGCTCATCTGGATCAACGATTACCAACTCATGCAGGTTGCGCAGGTCCTGCGCAAGAAAGCACCCGGCGCGCAGCTGGTCTTTTTCCTGCACATCCCGTTTCCGCCGCCGGACATCTTCGAAAAGCTGCCTTGGCGGTGCCAGGTTCTCGAGGGATTGCTCGCGCACACCGTTATCGGCCTCCAGACCGCACGCGACCTGCGAAACTTTCTCGCCTGCCTCCGTGCTTTCCTGCCCGGGGTCACGGTCGGGCGCAAGTCGGGCGATACCTCGGTCGTGCGCTACCAGGGCAAGCAAACCGTCGTCGGCGCGTTTCCCATCTCGATCGACTTCGAAGATTTCGAGCGCGAGTCGGACGCGGATGCGGTTCGCCGCCGCGCCGCGGCCCTTCGCGCCATGCTGCCGGCGGGGATGGTCACCATCCTCGGCATTGACCGGCTCGACTACACCAAGGGCATCCCCGAGCGGCTCAAGGCGTTCGGCCTATTTCTGCGCCTGAACCCCGAGCTGCACCGAAAAACCAGCCTTATTCAAATTGTCGTCCCGAGCCGCGAGTCCATACCCGGCTACCAGATTCTCAAGGCGGAGATCGAGCGCCTGGTCGCGCAGGTGAACGGCGAGTTCGCCGAGCCCGGATGGGTCCCGATTAACTACATCCATCGGGCGCTCCCCCGGACGGAGCTGCTGGCGCTCTATCGCACCTCGCGGGTCGCCTTCATCACGCCGCTCAAAGACGGCATGAACCTGGTCGCGAAGGAGTACTGCGCCTGCCGCCACGAAAACGACGGTGTGCTGATCCTGAGCGAGTTCGCCGGGGCCGCGACCGAGCTCAAAGCCGGCTCGCTGTTGGTCAACCCCTATGACCAGAGCGCCGTTGCCAAGGCGCTGGCAGAAGCCGTGCAGATGGACGCAGCCGAGCAGCGCCGCCGCATGACCAAGCTGCGCGCGCAGGTTCGCAAGGCCAACCTCGGCGCGTGGCTCCAGGCTTTCCTGATCCATGCGGAGGAAAGCACGGAGGCGGTCGCCACTGCCTAGCGCCGCCCAAACCGCCGCACCGCGCCCGGCCTTCGCCTACCTGGCCGACAGCTACGTTTTCAACTGGAAGCTCGCCTCGTTCCGGACCGATTGGTACTTCGTCCTTGCCGTCGCGATCTGCCTGGCTGCCGGCATCGCCGCCGGGCACCCGGGCGCGGCGCTCATCGCCTCCGGCGGGGCCATGACTGCCGGCTTCGGCCCCAAGCAGACCATCGACGGCTCACCGCTGCTGCCGGTCCTCTTCGTCTCTTTCGGCATGGCGCTGTGCACCTTCATCGGCATGGTCGCCGGCCACCGGAGCTGGAGCCTGACGCTGATCGCCTCCGTGTTCGGCTTCGGCTACGGCATGCTGTCCAAGCGCGAAGCGGGCTACGCCTGGGTGGGCCAGCAGTGCGTCGTCACCATGCTGGTCGCCTCCGCCTTCCCTTCCACGGTGCGCGACGCGGCCGTGCGCTCCACGCTCATGCTGGCCGGGGGCATGGTGCAGCTGGTCATGGCGGCGGCCATGCTTCGGCTGTTCGGCGACCTGCGCAAACACATCTCGCAGCTGGCACGCTATGTGCATGAGGAGCAGCAGGCCCTGCGCAGCACCTACCTGCGCGCCGTGCTTTCGCTCCGGCACCGGCAGATGCGCAACTCCGCCCTGCCCTACGCCGTGCGGCTCACGGTGGTGCTCGCGCTCAGCACGGAGCTCTATCGCCAGCTCCAGTTCGCGAGCGGCTACTGGATCCCGATGACGGCGATGCTGGTGCTGCGCCCGAGCATCGCCGACACCGCCAGCCGCGCCATCGCCCGCACCGTGGGCACCCTGGCCGGGGCCGTCCTGTCGAGCGTGTTTCTGCTCTACGTCCACCCTTCGACCGTATGGCTGGCCGCGTTCGTCGTCCTGTTCACCTGGCTGGCCTACAGCACGCTCAACGTCAACTACGCGCTGTACTCGGTCTTTCTCACCTCCTACATCGTCTTTCTGCTCTCGCTCGATAACCTGCCCGGAGCGGAAACGGCGCACCGGCGTTTCGTGTGTACAGCCGTGGGCGGGGCCATCGCGCTTTCGGTCAGGCTCTTCGTGATCCGGTTCCGGCAGAAGCAGGACCGCGATTCGGTCCGGGTCATGGTGCGCCGGAGCGAAGCGGCCGCAAAGCAGAACTGAGCGCGTCCGGGCGATTTGCAGCCGCATCCAAACCCGAGACAGAACCCCGACTCAGGAGAAACCCGACCCATGCCCGAACAGGACCAGCAGCAGCCCGACACCCTCTTGATCGCCCACGTGACCGCGCACCTGCTCGACGGCTCGTCGTTCGAGCTCTATCCGTTCGTCGACCCGGAGGACGTGAAGGCCAAGGTCTCGGAGCTGGTGGGCGGCTGGGCCGGCTCGGGCTTTCTGCTACGCGGCGCGCGGATGATCCCCTGGCATCAGGTGCGCGTGCTCGAAACCACGACGGTCGAGGAGATCACCCGGCAGGAAGCACAGCAGCGCCTGCTCCGCTGGCAGGCCGAGGACCAGCTCAAGGCGGTGCAGGGCTTTTGGAAGACGAAAAAAGAACAAGGCGGGGAGGAAAAGCAGGGCGGGGAAAAGAAGGAGTAAAGAAGAAAGGCCGCCTGGGGAGGGCGGCCTTTCTTATTGAGTGACTGCGGTTTAAAAGTTAACTTTAACAGCGAACTGCCCGAACCGGCGCTCGTCGTTAGCCCCGCCGTTGACGCCGCCTTTCTTGCCTTCGATGACGGGTTGCACGGGATTGCCGTTCGCATCCGTGTATCCGAAGTTGGCGACGTCATTGTTGGGGCCGTTCACGTACAGGTTGGCGTGGTTGAGGATGTTGAAGCCTTCCGCGCGAGCTTCGAGGCTGATGCCTTCCTTGACAGGGAAGCTTTTGCTGACGGCGAGGTCGAAGTTCCAGGCACCGGGTCCGCTGAAGGCGTTGCGCTTGGTCATGTTCGCCGGGTAGGGGCCGAAATCAGCATAGCCGCCGTAAGCTGGATTGCCGAAGCTGAGCGCCTGCGGCAGTGTGTCGAGAACGAAGTTATTCGGTT